>JBHAFG010000001.1:0-8950 GCA_041855945.1 Treponema sp.
GTGGGAAAAAGCAACTGCATAATAATATTCATAAACCAGATACGAATGAAGATTGGCGTGATGTTCGGAAACCCGGAGACCACGACCGGAGGACAGGCGCTCAAGTTCTACACCTCGGTAAGAATCGAAATCCGCCGCATAGAATCCATTGACGGAAAGGGCGAAGAGGACGCGGTTGGAAACAGGGTGCGAGTTAAAATCGTAAAGAACAAGGTCGCGCCTCCTTTCAGGAAGACTGAACTTGACATCTATTTTGGAAAGGGAATTTCAAGGTGCGCGAGCCTTCTTGATTCTGCGGTCAAGCACGGAATAATCGACAAGAAGGGCGCGTGGTTCACCCAGGGCGACATAAAGGTTGGTCAGGGGCACGAAAACGCGGTGGGCTTCCTTGAGCAGAATCCTGAATACGCCGACCAGATTGAAAAACAGCTTAGGGAAATGCTGTTTCCAAACCTTGTGCTCAGGGACAAGGACGGAAATCCTGTAAATCCTGAAAAAAAGCCTTCCAAAAAGATCGCGGAAAAGCCTGCCGCGGAAAAACCCGGCTTGAAGCAGGATTCCATGCAGAAATCTGAAGCCGAAAAGGAATAGGCGGTGCATTCGGTGTCCGTGGAAGTTCTTTTGGGGCTTGGCTCGAATTCCTCCTACGGTGGGCTTGACTCCGTCTCCCTTCTTTCAGGAGCGGTTTCAGCCCTGGGAAAAGTACTTTCTGGAATGAGGGTGTCCTCCGTATACGAAAGCCGCGCCATGTATGTGGAGGAGCAGGAAAATTTCTTGAACCTTGCGGTTTCCGGCAGGGTGGATGAATCTGTTTCTCCATTTTTTCTGCTTGACGAAATACACAGAATCGAGGCGAAGTTTGGGCGGGACAGAAGCAGGGAGATACGTTTTGGTCCCCGAAGCCTTGACATCGACATAGAGGAATACGGAAATATTCAGATGAACGGCGAAACTCTTGTCCTTCCACATCCGAGGATGGCTGAAAGGGCGTTTGTTTTGATTCCCGCCCTTGAGATTTTTTCAAAACATGCCGATGAAGAAAAAAAGGAAAAAATCCTTCGTGCCCTTGAAAAACTTCCGTCGCAGGATGTGTTCATGGCGGACGACGGGGTTCAGCGCAGGTTCAGGAGTCTTTCGGGGCTTTGACGGCGTTGGATTTTTCTTTCCTTTGCATCGACAATTTTTCATCAGGCGGATTTTATGAATGAGCGGGAACAGGCCGTTCCGGGGACGGTTTCGGCGGTAAAGGAAAAAGATGACTCCAGGCGAAGGTTCGCGGCGGGCGAATTTGAAGGTCCGCTCGACCTTCTCTGGTTTTTGATACATAAAAGCGAGGTCAACATCTACGACATTCCGATTGCGGAAATCACCGAGCAGTATCTTGAATACCTTGACTACGCCGTACAGACGGATCTTGGCGACTTGAGCGAGTTTTACAGGTGGGCGGCGATGCTTCTGAACATGAAGAGCCGTATGCTTCTTCCTGTCGAGGTTGACTACGAGGACGAGGATGTTGAAGATCCTAGGCAGGAACTTGTTGACAAGTTGATCGAATACCAGAAATTCAAGAAACTTTCCGAATTGATGGAAAAACAGGAGGACGACTCGGAATGGAGTTTTGAGCGCTCTCGAATCCAGCGTGTGCTTCCGTTCGAGGACAGGGATTCCGACTGGGAGGAGATAGACACGTGGGACCTCCTCCAGCAGATGCAGAAAATGTTCAAGAGCATGATGCGTCAGTATTCAAACGACACGATTTTGAATATGTACGAGGAAATCTCCGTGAACGAAAAAATCACCCTGATGAGCGAACTTCTTGAAAAGGACGGCGAATGTATGTTTTCCGACCTCATAACAAGGGAGGGGAACGAGATGGACGTGATATGCGCGTTCATGGCGATTCTTGAGGCGGTGAAATTCAGGATGATTACGATAATGCAGAACAGGGTATTCGGCGACATAAAACTCTGCCGGCGTGATGAAGCGGAGGTCGTTCCGCTTGAAATCACCATTGACAGACCTGAAACCGCTTCCGAAGAAGACGCAAAACAGCTATAATGGACGCACTATGGAACTTGAAAAAGAAACCGCGCTTGTGGAAACGGTACTGTTTTTAGAAAGCGAGCCTGTCACTGAAAAGACAATCTCAAACATCGCAGAACTTTCCGAGGACGTTGTGAAACTCTGCGTGGAAAACCTTAAGGAAAAATACGGCGGCGACGGCTCTGGAATTGAACTTGCGATGATTACCGGCGGCTGGGTTCTTGTGCCCAAGGGAGAATTCTGGGACGTGCTCAGGGAACGCTACGGCGAAAAAAACAGCGGACGGCTTTCAAAGTCCGCGCTTGAGACGCTTACGATAGTCGCCTACAAGCAGCCCATAACCAGGTCAGAGATTGAGCAGATAAGGGGCGTGAGCGCCGACAACATGATAAGGCTTCTTGCCGAAAGGCAGTTGATAAAGGAAGTTGGACGGAAGGACGTTCCCGGGCGGCCGATACAGTTTGGAACGACCAAGGAATTCCTGAAATTCTTCAGGCTGAATTCCATTTCGGAACTTCCGCGCCTTGACGAAGATGAAGAACAGAGGTTTGAACTTGCCCGATAAAGAATCTGAAAAAAAAATTGACGGTGGAACTGTGAGGCTCCAGGCCTTCATTGCCCGTTCTGGACTTTCAAGCAGGCGGGCCGCGGAAAAAATCATACTCGACGGAAGGGTTCAGGTGAACGGAACTGTCGTTGCGGAACTTGGAACCAAGGTTTCGTGTTCGGACAGGGTTTGCGTGGACGGAAAAGAGATTCATCCCGAAGAGAAGATGCGCTACGTCCTTCTGAACAAACCCACGGGATATGTATGTTCTTTGAACGACGAGAAGGGGCGTCCGGTGGCATCGGACATTTTAAAGGAGTCCTATCCGGAGCGGCTTTACAATGTCGGCAGGCTGGATATGTTTTCCGCGGGACTCATCATTTTTACAAACGATGGGGAATTCGCAAAGGTATTGAGCCATCCTTCGAGCGAACTTGAAAAGGAATACATAGTTGACTCAAGCGTTCCGCTTCCACGCGATCTTGCAGAATCCTTTGAAAAGGGAATCAGGGTCGATGGAGTCTTCTATAAATGCAGGAAGGCCGAGGATCTGAACGCCAGGCGCATGAAGATCGTGCTTGTCGAGGGAAAGAACAGGGAGATAAGGAACGTTTTCGCGTCAAGGGAAATCGGAATAAAACGGCTCGTCCGGGTCAGGATAGGAAACGTGCAGATTTCGGGATTGAAGCCCGGCGAGTTCAGGGATCTTGACGAGGACGAGGTGCGCGGCCTTCTTTCGCTGTGCAGGCGGAACCGTTGCTGATTCATACAGATAAAAAGATCTTAAGGGGAATTTTATGGTCATTGCAATCGACGGGCCTGCGGGAACCGGAAAAAGCACTGTCGCTTCAATATTGGCGTCCAGGCTTGGCATCACATTTTTGAACAGCGGAAGTTTTTACAGGGCGCTTACAATGGCGCTCCTTGATTCCGCCGTTGACATGACGGATTCTGAAAAGGTCCTGGAATTCTGTGAAAGGCAGAGGCTTGAATACAGGAATTCCCGCATGATTTTAAATGGAAGGGACGTTGACTCCAGGCTGCACGACGACAGGATAAGCGCCAATGTCGCGCAGGTTTCCGCCATAGTTCCAGTGCGCCATCTTGTGAACGCAAGAATGAGGGAGTTGACGGAAAGACTTGACATCGTGTGCGAGGGAAGGGACATGACTACAGTCGTGTTTCCCGACGCGGACTTCAAGTTCTACCTTGACGCCTCGCTTGACGTTCAGGCGGAACGGAGGTTCAGGCAGGGGGTGAGCAGCCTTACCCTTGAGGAGGTCAAGGAGTCCATAAGGAAACGCGACGAGATAGACAGGAACAAGGCGGAGGGCTCTCTTACCCGCGCCCCCGACGCTTTTTACATCGACACATCGTCCTTGACGATAGAAAAGGTTTGTGGCATAATATTAAATCAAATTCATACACAAGGGTTTACAATGAACGAAATGGAAGTGGAAAAGGAAGAAGCTCAGGACTCTATGAGCGCTATCCAGACACAATTAGAAGAATCTCTGAAAAATTTTACAAATCCTGAGGAAGGACAGCTTGTTGAAGGCATCGTTGTGCAGGTGAACAACGAATATGTATTCCTCGACGTGGGCTGTAAGTCAGAGGGCCGACTCCCTGTAGAGGAGTTCGCAGGTGACCTGCCGAATGTAGGGGACAAGGTTCAGGTATTTTTGGTAAAGAAATTCGGACGCAACGGTCCTGAGATTTCAAAGTCAAAGGCTGACGCAAAGCGTATGTGGAAGGACATTTCGCAGGCGTTCAAGGACAAGACTCCTGTTTCAGGCTCTATCACAAAGATTGTGAAGGGCGGATACGACGTCAACCTTGGAGGCGACATACACGCGTTCCTGCCGATCAGCCAGTCCGACAGTTCAAAGGTTGAAAAACCTGAAAGTCTCATCGGCTTGAAGGCTCAGTTCTATATTGAACGTCTTTATTCAGACAACAAGGCGAATGTGGTTGTAAACCGCAGGAAATATCTTGAGGAGCAGATCGACACCAAGCGCGACGAGTTCTTCGAGAACATAAAGATTGGCGACTCTGTAAAGGGTTTCGTCAAGAGTTTTACAAGTTTCGGCGCGTTCATTGATTTGGGTGGCTTCGACGGTCTTCTCCACATCAACGACATGAGCTGGGGGCACGTTGCCCGTCCAAAGGATTTTGTAAAGAAGGGACAGGAGATTGAACTCAAGGTAATCCGTCTTGATCCTGCGGAAAAGCGCATCAATCTTTCCCTCAAGCACTTCCTTGAAGATCCTTGGATTCATTTTGAAGAAAAGTACCACGTGAACGACGTTGTCAAGGGAAAAGTTACGAAACTTACCGACTTCGGAGCCTTTATTGAACTTGAAGAGGGAATCGAAGGTCTTGTACACATAAGCGAATTCTCATGGACCAAGAAAATCAACAAGCCGTCAGACATGGTGAATATCGGCGACGATGTTGAGTGCATGATCCTCGGCTACGACATACAGGCCGGCAGGGTTTCGCTTGGACTCAAGCAGGTTACAGAAAATCCTTGGGATTCAATCGCGGAAAAATATCCTGAAGGAACGAAACTCAAGGGCAAGGTTGTGAAGCTTACAAACGCCGGCGCGTTCATCCAGATTGAGGATGGAATAGACGCCTTCCTCCACGCGGACGACATCAGCTGGACAAAGAAGGTCAAGCACCCTGGAAGCGAACTTGCGGTAGAGCAGGAAATAGATGTGATGGTCATCGAGTGCGACGCCGAGAACCACAGGATAAAGGTTGGAATCAAGCAGTTGACCGACGATCCTTGGAAGCAGTTCGCCGAGGAATACAAGCCGGGTTCAACTCTTGAAGGCGAAATCACTTCAATCACAGATTTTGGCGTTTTTGTAAAGGCTCCAAACGGGATTGAGGGACTTGTAAACAAGGCGAACCTTGTTGAAGACAGGGAAACTCCTTATGAAGAGGCCGTGAAGAAGTACGCCGTAGGCGACAAGATCAACGTTTTTGTTGTTGACGTAAAGGTTGAGAAGGAGCAGGTGGCGTTCTCCGTGCGTGAATTCAAGAAAAAGCAGCAGAGGGATGAAATCTCCCAGTATATGTCAGGTGCAGACAGCGCCGACGACGACGCATACACTTTGGGCGATTTCTTGAAGAATCAGAAAAACTAGTTTTGGTTTGAACAAAAAAAAGAAGGGACTGTCTTGAGTTTGAGTTTTGCACGGACTGTGGCGTTTTGCCCTCGGTTCATGTGATTTCTTTGTCGGGCAGTCCGTTTCTTTTGAGTGCTCTCTTGATTTTGGGAAGTGAAATCTGTTGAAATCTGAACGCTTTTTGGATGGACGAATTGTTGAAATAAAAAACGAAAACCCTTGTTTCATCGCTGAAAGTCCAGCCTTAAAGGATCTGGTTTCAATTCTAGGCAAGATTTCAACCTCTGTTTCTCCGGTTTTGATTTTGGGCGAGAAGGGCGCGGGCAAGTCCGCCTTCGCCTTCCAGATTTTTCTTTTCGGAGGCAGGTCGGACGGAACTTTTTTTGAAGTTGACTGCGCTGATTTTCCAGACCTTTCAGACGTTGATTTTTCAGGCTTTGACGGAGGAACTGTCTTTTTCAGGGAGGTTTCAAATCTTTCGACTGACGGACAGAATAAGGTTTTGGATCTCATTCATTCTGTTCTGGAAAGGAAGCGTGAAGTCAAGGTTCTCGCCTCTTCCAGTGAAAATCTTGGAGATCTGGTTTTGCAGGGAAGTTTTTTGAATGAACTTTTTGTCCGTCTGAACGTGCTTCCTGTAAGGATTCCTCCGTTAAGGGAAAGACGGGAGGATGTTGTTCCTCTTGCAAGGCTTTTCATGGACACTGGCGTCCACGGAAGAAAAATACACGCCCTTTCGGAAGCGTCGGAAAATTCCCTTGAGTCATACAGCTGGCCGGGGAATGTATGGGAACTTAGGAATGTGGTTGAGCGCGCCTGCCTTCTTGAAACACAGGGAGTGATAAGGAGCGAAAACCTGCTTCTCAGGAAAGATTCCGTGCATGGCGATTTTTTTACGGATTTTTCAGATTCCCATACGAGGGAGGAAATGTCCGTAAAGTCGCTCAAGAACGCTCTGGACAGTTTCAAAAGGGCGTACATAATAAAAATTCTTGAAGAGAACGGCTGGAATCAGACCGAGGCCAGCAGGGTTCTCGACATACAGCGGACGTATCTTTCCAGGTTGATGGGAGAGTTGAAGGTCCGCGATGAAATTAAAGAGGTGTAAAATGGCAAAGTTTGAAAAGGCGACTGTAGGCGAAAAGGTAGCAGGTTACGTGGAAAGACGGCGGATGGTTCTGCTCGCGGTCATGGTAGTGGTTCTAGCCTCCGTGGCGGCGTTTTCCGTTGTTACGGGAATGGATTCAAAACGTACTGAAAAGGGAATCTCCGCGATTGATGCGATTTCATATACGCTTACGGAAAATTCATCCGACCTTTCCGACGAGGATTTGGCGGCAAGAAAGGAAAAGGCGCTTTCTTCCCTTGAGGCGTACAATTCAAAGATTGGAGTGGTGGGCGTTCGTGCGAACATGCTTTCCGCTGAAATCGTATATTCGGACAAGGAATACGTACGGGCGGCTGAATACTGGACTGCCGCATTTTCGAAGGGAAAAAGGTCTTACACGGCTCCAATCTGCGCGTTCAACGCGGCTTCGGCGTACGAGAATGTGGACGACCTTGAAAACGCCGAGAAATTCTATGAGGAGGCTTCAAGGTCGGGCGATTTTCTTCTTGTAAGCCGTGCGGGCTTCAGCCTTGGACGTGTTCGAGAGGCGAGGGGAAACATCGACGGAGCGGTGAAGGCGTACAGTTCGGTCGTGGCAAAAGATCCCGACTCGTCTTGGGCGAATCTTTCAAAAACGCGGCTCATTAAACTTGAAGCGGAATAGTTTTTAACGCTTACGAAAGGCAAGGGCAGGCTCAGGATTTTTGTATGAAGGCAGATTTTAAAGAAACCGTTTTTTTCAGCGTTTTTTTGACAGTCTGCCTTTTGCTGTTTAACTCCTGCGGTCTTGAAGAGTACGTGTATCTTGTTGGACCTACCACCCTGAACCACACCTCGTATTACACGACTGTTTCGGAGGAACGCTACGTTGAGTTCACCACGGCGGAAACCGCGAACTCTACAAAGCCCCAGTTCCAGGGAACGGCGGTATACTACAAGATTTACAACAACCACGGAACTCTTTCCTCCCAGGTGAGCGCGATAAACAGCCTTTCGACTTCCACGAACGAGTCCGCCGCCGCCGATAAGATGATCGACACGTATGGCTACAAGCAGCTGGGCTTGAACGAAAACTACAATTCTCCGCTCATACCCAACACGGGCGAGAACAAGAAGGTCTATATAAGGCTTTCGAACTATTACGAGGATGTTTCGTATCAGAACAGGGCGATTGTGATAATAGGCTCTGAAAACGTCAATAAATTCCACGCCGATTCCGAAAACGTATACGACGCCGCGCTGAATCCCTCTGGCTACAGGATACAGGGGCTTCCGCGCAGGGCGGGAAACAGTCGCACATTCGATTTTGGACGCGCGAAGCCGTCGTTTGAGGGCGCGGAATTCAACGTTCCGCCTGATGGCGACGACGGAATTGGAGATTATGTAAAGTCGGGTTCAACTTCTGAAAACTATGAAAACTGTTATTTTGTGGCTCTTTTTGCAGTTGGCGTTGGAGAGGATGAAAATTTCAACCCGTATCGCAGCAACGTCCTTCATCTGGGCTCGTTTACTATAGACACTTCGCTTGAGAACAACTGATTTTTTTTTGCGTCTGTGTGCAAATGGTCTTCAAAAAGATGCAAATTCATCTTTGGCTATTGAATTAAAACTTCCTTTACTGTATATTGTCTTCCACGGTTCCGTAGCTCAGCTGGATTAGAGCACATGCCTTCTAAGCATGCGGTCGGCAGTTCGATTCTGCCCGGAATCATGCAGGATCGCCTTGAAGTTTTTTTGAAACTTTTACAGGCGGTCCTTTTTTATTTATCCTGAGTTTTTAGGATGCGTTCATGCAAAAAGCTTATGACAACGGACACTTTTATTCAGCCTCGCAGTTCTACAGGGAAAAATTCGGGACCAAGGTGTATAAGATTTCGCTTGACGCGGGCTGCACCTGTCCAAACAGGGATGGAACAAAAGGTTTTGGCGGATGTATTTTCTGTTCAGAGTCCGGTTCCGGCGATTTTTCCGCGGACAGGACGTTTTCCATCGAGAACCAGGTGTCGCAGGCGAAGGCTCTTGTGCGTAAAAAAGTTGGAGGCGGAAAATACATCGCCTACTTTCAGAATTTTTCAAGCACCTACGGAAAATCTGACGTTCTCCTTGAAAAATACA
>JBHAFG010000002.1:0-26131 GCA_041855945.1 Treponema sp.
CCGGAGTCGAACCGGTGACCTTATGATTGCGAACCACACGCTCTACCAACTGAGCTATATCCCCTTGAATGAGTACATTGTATAAGAAAAAAAATATTTTTTCTATATGTATGAATGAATTTTTATCAAATTTTGTATATCTTTCAGTCTGAATTCCTTATCGATTCCACCCATTTCTGCATCAGGATTCCAAACGCGACGCCTACGTTAAGGCTCGCCTTTAATCCCGTCATCTGGATTGTAACGCGTCCGTATGTCGCCTTTTTTAACGCCTGCGGACTTACGCCAAGTTCTTCCGAACCGATTATGCAAATTCCCTGTTTTGGAAATACAAATTCTTCGATTGGAGTTCCGCCTGTTTCGAGCGCGAATATTGGAACTCCGTCTGGAAGTTCTTCCAGTGAAACTCTTTTATACCCCATGGTTTCAATGCAGCCCATTCCGCTTCTGACGGCGCGCGGCTGTTCGGGATCGACGCAGAACGGCGAGATGTATACGTTTTGCGCACCCATTCCTTCCGCGGTTCTGAATATTGAGCCAAGGTTGAAAGGAGAGCGTATGTCTTCGGCGTACACGCATACTCCACTGTAAAAACTCCGTTCCCTTACAGTTCCGTCTTCGGCAACAGGCGGAATGTGCGGCGCTACCACCAAATCCCATTCGGCAGGAAAAGTTCCTATCAGTGAAAGAAGATGGTTTCTTGCGCAGTTGCACAGGCGAAGTTCGTCAAAAGGTTCTGCTTTTACAAGGGCTTTTAGTTCGTCAGCCGCTTCCTTTGGAAGTTTTGGGTCTTTTAAAAGAACTTCCGTGATTTTTTTTGTGTAGTCGCCGCGTGTCATGGATTTGAAGGAATATTCCGTTCCTTTTTCCGCGATTCCCGCAATGTCGCGTTCCAATGCGCCGAATGTAAGGGCGAGTTTGCGGCGTTTCTGTCCGCCGTTCAACTGAAAAAGCTTGTCAGGTTCAATCATCTAAAATCCCCGTCAAAAAACGGACGCAGTGTTAATACGCCATTTTCAAAATGTCAAACAGTTCGTCCGTGGTCATGCTTCTTGGAAGAGAATTCATTATGTCAAGCTGGCCCGCATCCTCCGCCACAAGCGCCAGCTGGTCGATTGAAAGCGAAAGGTCTTTAAGACGTGTTGGAAGGTTCGCCTTTGCAAGTCGCTGCCTTATGTCGTCCGCAAACGCCTGCGCGGCTTCATCCGCAGAAAGGTTTTCGTCGCAGATTCCCATTTTTACTGCAATGCGTCTGAGCCTGTCGGCCTTGTATTTTTTTGCGTCCTCTATTATGTATGGAAAAAGAATTGAAGTTCCAAGAGCCCTTGAAATTCTGTATCGGGCGTTCATGGTCATGGAAAGAAGACTTGCGATTCCAATAGAACTCGTTGCCGCTGAAATCGAAGCAAGACAGCCTCCCTGTGCAAGAAGCGTTTCGCCGGGAGTTGTAACGTCAAGGCTTTTTGAACCGTCCATTCCAAGTTTCATAAGTTCCACAGCCTTTTCAGAAAACATATCGCTGAAAAACGACGCCTTCTGGGATATGAAGGATTCAACGCCAAGGCAGAGGGTTTCTATGGCTATCGAGGACTTTTGATTTTCAGTAAGCGTAAGCGCAAGGTTTGGATCCCATAGAACAAGTTTGCACAGTGCGTCCTGGGTCTTCAGGAGTTTTGTCTGACGGCTTCTTGAATCCACGACGGGAATGGACGAGCCGAACACAAACGGAGCGCGGATTGTTGTTGGGACGCATACAAGCGGAATCGCTGCCGTTGTTGGAACTGCGCCTTCGATGTAGTCGTATATGCTGTGGTTTTCGTGTACAAGGGATGCGACCGCGGCGCCCATCAAAAGAGCCTTTTCTCCGCCAACCGCTATTATTCCATGCACGTGTCCGTGTTTTGCAAGGGCGATTGCCTGTTCGATTTCCTTTGAATTTGCGCCGTCAGTTATGTTGTCGTAAATGAAATATTCGATTTTCCTTTCAAAGAGCGGCTGGAATATCTTTGACTCAAGATTCACCTCTTTCAGCACCGGGTCAAGGATGATTAAAAATCTTGTTCCCCAGTTTTTTGCGTGCTGCGCAAGTCTTGATATTGTGTATGAACCCAAAACGATGTTCTGGGAAATTTTAAAGATAAAGTCACTCATTCTTCAATCCTTGATACGTGGTCCGTAAAGATTAACATGAAAGTTCAGACAAAAAAAGACGGAATCCCCTTCCGTCTTTTTTATGCCGATGAAAAAAATAAATTTTTCGTACAGTGTGTAATTAAATTACAATCCAAAACTTTCCATAAGTTTGTCTGCCGCAGAAGCGATTACAATGTTGTTCAAATAGTTAGGGTCCTGAAGCTTTGCCTTCACTTCTGCCACGCGGTCTGCGCGAACGTCTGGAGTTTCGGCCGCAACCTGATTCATGTAGTAAACCTCAGCGGCCTCTTTTGCCTCTGCGGATACAGAAATTGAATCTGAACCAAAACTAGATTTTGCAGTTTCGTTTGTGCGGCGTGTGCTCTGTACATTGTTCAGAGGATTCACTCCTCCAATCTTGTCTATACTCATCATTTTCGTCCTGCCCCTCTACCCTTTAATTATCGGTAGATTCATCAGAAAGTTGAACTTTTTTTAAGCCGGAAATGAAAATTGCAAATTCACCTTTTATGGAATCCCGTCCTGAAAAATATGCAAGCAGTTCCGAGGCGGAGCCTTCTATAATTTCCTCGTGCAATTTTGTCAATTCACGGCCAATCACAATCCTGCGATTATTATCAATATCGGCAATATCCGACAGCAACTTTACAATTCTGAACGGACTTTCGTATAAAATTACAGCCTCTCCAGAAGCCATAAGTTCACGAAGCCGCCGCCTGCGTTTTCCGGGGCTTGGTGAAAGAAATCCCTCGAACACAAGCGTTTTTCCGCCCGCGCCAGCGACGCTCACAAGAGCCGCGAACGCGCTTGGGCCCGGAATTGGAACAACATTATGTCCGGATTTTCTTACAAGTCCCGCAAGAACAGCGCCCGGGTCGCTTATTCCAGGAGTTCCGGCATCACTTGCGTATGCAACGTCGTTTCCTTCGTCCAGACATTCGATGATTTTTTCAGCCGCCCTGTCCTCATTTTGTGAACGGCAGCTAATCATCTGTTTTTTTATATCGTTGTGAGCCAAAAGCCCCTTTTTTTCCAGAGCGTTTAAAAGTTCCAGTGTATGACGTGTGTCTTCCGCCGCGATTACCGAAACCTTCTTGAAAGTTTCAACTGCGCGGAAGGTGATATCGTCAAGGTTGCCAATCGGCGTTCCAACCACATATAAATTCGACACGCTTCATTATAATTTGATTTTTTTTCTTTAACAAGGGCGAAAACGCTTCTAAAATCCGCGTCAGTCCACGTCAACCTTCTTTATGTGCGCTCCAAGGCTCTGGAGACGTTCTACAAGGTGTTCGTAGCCCCGTTCAACCTGATACACATTGCTGATCCTGCTTTCACCGTGCGCAATCATGGCCGCGATGACCATTGCCATTCCCGCCCTTACGTCCGGAGAAACAAGATGGTCTGCGTGAAGAACCGACGGTCCTGAAACAACCGCCCTGTGCGGATCGCAGAGCGTAATCTGCGCGCCCATGCCAATCAGCTTGTCAACAAAGAACATTCGCGATTCGAACATTTTTTCAAAAATGAGAACCGTTCCTTCAACCTGGGTAGCAACTACGGTCATGATGCTTGTCAAATCAGGCGGAAAGCCCGGCCACGGAGAATCGTCGATTTTTGGAATTTTAGAACCAACGTCGGCGTTTGTCTTCATCTGCTGCACCTGTGGAACGATTATGGAATTTTCAGTCTGCGTCCAGTTTATGCCAAGTTTTGCAAATCCAGTTTTTAGCGGACGGAGGTCAAGACCGTTCACGCCGTCGATTGTTATGCTTCCCTTTGTGGCGGCGGCAAGCCCTATGAACGAGCCTATTTCCATATAGTCAGGTCCGATTGTAAAGTCGCAGCCGTGAAGTTTTTTTACACCTGTAATTCTAAGGATGTTGCTTCCTATGCCGTCAATGTGCGCTCCCATAAGGACGAGCATATTGCAAAGATCCTGTATGTGAGGTTCGCTTGCGGCGTTTGTAATTTTTGTTTTTCCTTCCGCAAGAACCGCCGCCATCAAGACGTTTTCCGTTGCCGTTACGGAACATTCGTCAAGAAAAATATCCGTTCCTACAAGTTTGTTCGCCGTAAAGGTAAAATGGTCGCTTATTTCAATGCGCGCGCCAAGTTGTTCCAACGCCAAAAAGTGGGTGTCCACACGGCGGCGGCCTATGACATCTCCTCCGGGAGGAAGCATTTCCGCCCTGTTGCACCTTGCGACCATTGGACCTGCAAAAAGAATCGACGCGCGTATTTTTTTAGAAAGTTCTGCTGGAATGCAGGCAGGCTGAATTTCCTTTGCCTCGATTTTCCAGCAGTTCTGTGAAAGAATCGTTGCCTTTGCGCCAAACGACTGCAGGATGTTCAGCATTACGGCCGTGTCCTCGATTTCAGGTATGTTCCTTAAAATTACAGGCTCTGAAGTCAGCAGTGTAGCCGCGATGCATGGCAGGGCGGCGTTTTTGTTTCCGCTTGCGGTTATTGTTCCCTTGATTGGAAAACCACCTTCTATTAAATATTCGTGCATTTATATTTCCTGATTTTTATTTTGATTCAAATTCCGATGCTATTATTTCCGCCAGGGAAACAAGCACGTCGCAGGCGGCGCTCATCTGGCTCAATGACGCCCATTCGTATCGTGAATGAAAGTTGTGTCCGCCTGTAAATATGTTTGGAGTTGGAATTCCAAGTTCAGTGAGCCTTGAGCCGTCCGTTCCGCCCCTGATTGGGTTGTAAAAGATATTTACGTCCGCATTCAGATACGCCTTTTCAAGATTTTTTACAACCTCAGGATTTTTTTCAAGTCCAGCCCTCATGTTTTTGTACTGAGGCCTGAATTCTACATCAACTCCGGCGCCGTAAGATTTTGCGCTTGAGATTGCAAGATGTTTCAGTTTTTCGATTTTTTCTGTAATTCCTTCGTCGGAAAAATCCCTCAAAAGAAGGTTTACGCTTGCTTTTTCTATAGAACCTTCCATTTCCGTTACGGCGTAAAAGCCCTGATAACCGTCTGTTGTCTCGGGGCGTTCGCATGGCGGAATGCTCTGTACAAAAAGGGAGGCGGCGTTTATGGCGTTCACCATTTCGTTTTTCCTCGCATCTCCAGTGTGCGAAGACTTTCCGTTGAATGTAACGGTCGCTCCGTACGCGTTGAAACATTCGGATTCAAGTTGACCCTGATGTCCGCCGTCAACTGTGTATGCGAATTTTGACTTCAGAAGATTGAGCGGAACGCGGTCCATTCCGTGTCCGGTTTCTTCGTCCGGAGAAAAAACAACTTCCACCGCGCCGTGTTTTATTTCCCTGTGATCTTTCAGAAATTCAAGCGACGAAACAATTTCTGCAATTCCGGCCTTGTCGTCCGCGCCCAAAAGCGTGGTTCCGTCGGCGGTTATAATGGTGTCTCGGCGCTGCGCCGCAAGAGAAAGGTATTCGTCATCGTCTATGTCAAGACTTACGCCGCATTGGAGGTCGATTTTTGCGCCGTCGTATGCAGGATGGACGATTGGCTTTACATCCTTTCCTGAAACGTCTTCGGCGGTGTCAAGATGTGAAAGAAGACAGAAGGAAGGAACGTTTTCCATTCCGGTTGACGCAGGAAGAATTCCGTATACATAGCCAAATTCGGTTACCTGTACGTTCTGCAGTCCGATTGACTTTAATTCGTCGGCAATGGTTTTTGCAAAATAAAGTTGACCTTCAGTTGAAGGCTGAATTCCCCTGTCCGCTTTTTCGCGTGAACTTTCAGTCCAAACTTTTACATATTTCAAGAAACGATTTAAAAGTCCGGCCTGTAAATCCGAATCATTCGAGAAGTGCTTCATGCTGTATAGAATATTCTATTAACAGAAAAATCTCAATTGCCAGAATTGTAATGGAAGAATTCTGTTTTTTGTGCGCGTGTATTGGTCTTGCTGTTCTGCAATAAAAACGTTGATAAAAATCATTCAGGACAGAACGGCATTGAATTCGATTTTGGAATTTCCGTATCGTGTCAAAAAGCCGCGTTTGTCGCCAACTTTCAGCAGTTCGTAGATTGTCTTGAAGCGATTCTTTTTTACAGATATGGGAAGTTGGAGCACGTCGCAAATAACAGGAATAGATCAAAAATACATAAAAAACATTCAGTGCATAGACGCGAAGACGAGCAGGATGATTGGGAAGGACGGTTCGCTTGTTACAGCGGTTCTGAACTGAACGCGGAGTGGGATGGAATGTTCATCTACTTTGACAGGGATGATGAAAACTTGACCGGCGTCCTTAACGCCATAAGGCCTTACTGATTGCCAGAACTGTAATGGAAGTCAAACACTTTATCTCCGACAGATTTAGCATTATAATTCCACGCATGACAGACATTCATAAATTCAAGGCGGATGTAAGGCGGGTTTTGAAGCACGTCCGTGCCGACAACAACGGAAGATACGATTCTGTCCGTGCCTGCAAGGACATTGTTGAACTTTTTATACGCTCCACCTCGGTTCAGGGCGAACTTCCAAATTCTCTTGCGGAATACTGGCAGAGGACTTACATCGACGAATCAAAAAATCCGTCGGAAGAACCTTCCGAGCAGAACATCAACAGGCTTGGCGCGATTCTTTCGTTTCTTGAAAATACAGACGAGGACGAGGAGTTTTTGAGTGAATCCGACTGGCAGATGCTTGGCGAACTTGTAAATTACGAGGCGGGCGACCTTCCGATTGAAGTTTTACAGAATCTGATGTCAAAAATCGTAGAAAAAGGCGCGATTTAAAGATTTTGCTTCTGGCGTTTAAATGTTTGGCGGTTTTTATCTTGTATGACTGATTTTTATTCTTCCTGCGTACAGTGTCCTCGAAGATGTGCGGCCGCACGAAATGTCGGAAAAAAAGGTTTTTGCGCCGAAACCAGCGATGTCAGAGTCGCGTTGGCGTCGCTTCATTTTGGGGAAGAACCTCTTGTGACCGTTCATGGCGGAAGCGGAACGATTTTTTTTACGGGCTGCACGCTGAGATGCGCGTTCTGTCAAAACTACCAGATTTCGCAGGACGGTCTTGGAAAGTCCGTTTCTGCCTGGGAATTTTCTGAAATATGTATGAGGCTTCAAAAATCCGGGGCTGAAAACATAAATCTTGTTACGGGAAGTCATTTTATTCCAACTCTGGCGGAATACATAAAAAAGGCGAAGGATGACGGCGTTTCAATTCCGTTCTGCTGGAATTCTTCCGCGTATGAATCCGTCGAGATGCTTGAACTTTTAAAGCCGCACGTAAAGATTTGGCTTCCGGACCTTAAGACCTTAAGTCCGTCCGTTTCTTCAAGTGTTTTTTCCGCGGAGGATTATCCGGAAGTCGCAAAAGAAGCAATTTCATGGCTTGTTGAAAATTTTCCACCAAAAATTACAGATAAAAAGGCCGCCGCGGACTACATCGATCCGAACGGCGTAAAGGTCAAAAAAAACGAAAACAAACAGAAGATTGAACAGGGCGTTATAGTCCGCCATCTTTTTTTGCCAGGACGTTTTGAAGAAACCGCCGAAACGCTCATGTGGTTAAAGGAAAACGTGGACGGCAGGGCTTTTGTTTCACTTATGAACCAGTACACTCCCGTTCCGTTCAGAGAGGACCCGGAGCGTCTTGAAAAACGCAGGAAAAGTCTTTCCGCAATAGAAAACAGGACGGTAAACAGTACGGAGGATGCGGATTTGAAGGACTTGGTGGAGGCGTTGGACTTTGACCTTCTGTTCTATCAGGAATTGAGCGACGACGACACCTGGCTTCCAGATTTTACACGAATTCAGCCTTTTTCAAACAGACTTGCAAAACCAATATGGCACTGCCTTTACGGATTTGTCTGACACATTTACACCCGCATTGCGCCGTTCTTGGTGTATGACGCATTTATGTCCGACGGCATTACAGTTCCTGCCGCGGTTATTGCAAAAATAAAACTTGCTTTTACCTACCGTGCGGTATATAATGCTTTTCATGGCGCAGGAATCCACCAAAAATCAGATTTTGCAGACGGCGACGGAACTTTTTTCGCAGCGGGGATACGACGCGGTGGGCGTGCAGGAAATCGTCGATAAAACAGGCATTACAAAACCTACGCTCTACTATTATTTTGGAAGCAAAAAAGGGCTTCTTGAAACGCTTGTTGCGCGCAGCGAGGGCGAACACCTCTGTTTGATTGAGAAGGCTTCTGAGTACAGACATCTTTTTTTTGAATCCCTTACAGAAATTCTGAAGGCGGAAATTGATTTTGCAGTCCGCAACTCAGATTATTTTAGGCTCAGGATAAATCTTTTAAATTCGCCAAAAATGTCCGAGGCGTACGGAGTGTTTTTTCCATACGCGGAAAAACTTGAACGCATTGCGCTTGATTTTTTTAAAAAATCTACCGCGGAATTCGGAAATATGAAGGAAAAGGAGGAACTTTATAGTTCGCTTTTTTTAGACAACATCTGTTCAATCGGAATGAAGGCCGCGTCTGGAACAATCAAGTGCGATGAAAAAGTCATCTATACAATCATCCATTCTTTTGTTTACGGCTTTGCAGATTAACATTTAACATCTAAAAATTCCCGTGCTATAATTGGTCTATTATGAGTAACACTAAAGAAAGAAAAGACAGGCTTGCTTCTGCAAGAGTTACAGGAATTTCAATTCCATTGGGCGCCATTTCTACAAAGAAAAACACAGTGATCGGGGAATTTACAGTTCTTCCTGACTTTGCGGCGTTCTGCAGAAAGTCGGGCATAGGTCTGATACAGCTGCTTCCTGTAAACGATACGGGAACGCAGTCCTCACCTTACAGCGGACTTTCCGCATTTGCACTTCATCCAATCTACATTGATTTGATGCAGGTGCCTGAATTTGACGGGCTTTACGCCTCCGACAAGGCTTTTGCAAAAAATTACGACACCTTTGTAAAGGAAAATCCTTATGACGGAAAAGGACGTTACAACTACGACGCAATTTTGAACAGGAAGGACGAACTTCTTCGCGTTCTTTACGCGTCAACAAAAATCGCGAAGGACGGAAAGGCGGACGATGAACTTGAAAAATGGATCAAGAAAAATCCGTGGATTGTAAACTACGCTGTATACAAGTCGCTGAAATACAAGTATATGCAGGCTTCGTGGAAATTCTGGGATGAGAAGGACCAGAATTTAAGCGAATCTGAAATAAAGTCGCGCTGGACTTCCGCAAAAAACAGCGCGGAAAATCTTTTTTACGCCTGGACGCAGATGCGGGCAGCGCAGCAGTTTAAAAAGGCGGCGGACGCTGTAAAAAAGGAAGGGCTTCTTTTAAAGGGCGACATGCCGATTTTGATGAACGAGGATTCATGCGACGCATGGGCCTTGCCTGGAATCTTCAACCAGAATCTTAGGGCGGGTTCGCCTGTAGACAACGAAAATCCAACAGGTCAGAACTGGGGATTTCCAACATACAACTGGGCGTACCTTAAGGAAAACGACTATTCATGGTGGAAGGAAAGGCTGAAGTCGGCGGAACAGTATTATTCTGCGTACAGGCTTGACCACATCCTTGGATTTTTTAGGATTTGGGCGATTCCAACGCGCGACACCACTGCGGTTCTTGGACATACAGATCCTTATGTTCCAATTTCACGCGGCGACTTCAACGAGGCGGGTTTTGGCGACGACAGGATTCGCTGGCTTTCACAGCCGCACGTTCCAACTGGGGCGGTTGAAAACATCACGTGGAACCATGACGCCGCTACAAAAATTATGGAAAAATTCTGCGACCGTATAGGCGGCGAGGAACTTTGGCTTTTCAAAAAGTCCATTCAGGGCGACAAGGACATATACGAGTCGGATCTTTCTGAATTCTGTCAGGGTGATGCGGAAGGCCGTGTAAAGGACATTTTAAGCAGATTTTGGAAGGACAGGGCGTTCATTGAAATTTCAGACGGACTTTTTGTTCCGCTGTGGACTTATTCTGAATCTACGGGCTGGAAGTCGCTTTCCTATGACGAACAGGGAAGGCTTAGATATTTAATCGAGATGGCTGAAAAAAATCAGAACAGGCTTTGGGAAACCCAGTCGGACGAAATTCTTTCCGCCCTCACAAATTCCGTGAACATGATTCCGTGCGGCGAAGACCTTGGAGCGAATCTTCCATGTCTTCCTGGCGTAATGGCAAAAAATCAGATTCTTTCGCTGTGCGTCTACCGTTGGAGCAGAAGATGGAATGTTCAGCCTGAAAAACCATTCATACATTTTTCTGAACTTCCAAAACTTTCGGTGTGCACGTCTTCCGTCCACGATTCTACAACGCTGCGTCAGTGGTGGGATGAGGACAAGGAAGGTGTAAATCTTTTTGTAAGGACATATCCACAGTATTTTGGAATTGAGGCGTGGGACAACGAGGCTAAAAATCGGACTGCAAACGAACCGTATTCGCCAGAAAAAGGACGGGCGTTTCTTACGGCGCTTTCAGATGCGAACAGTGATTTCTGCATCCATCCGTTTCAGGATTTTCTTTCAATCGAAAAGAAATACTGGCTTTCGGACGCTGACGCCGAGCGCGTGAACATTCCCGGTACTGTAAGCGATTTTAACTGGACATATAGAATTCCTGCACTTCTTGAAGATATTGCGAGCGATGAAAGTCTTGTCGCAAAAATCAAGGGAATTGCAGACGCACATAATGGAGGAAAATAGGGTATGGAATTTTCATACAATGAGTTTCACATAAGCAGGGAAATCCGTGACTTGTGTAATTTTGACCAAAGGCTTTACGCTTCTTCAGGAAACGTCGTGTTCGCCGATTTAAAGGCTGTCCGCAACTTTACGGAAAAACTGAACAAGGTTTTTGATTCGCGCGGTCAGAACGAAAAACGGGTTTCCGTTGGTTCTGTGAACGCAATGGGATTGATAGACGAGATCTTTCATTATGTATGTACGCTCTACCGCAGAGACAGGCAGGCAGATTCGTTCAAGAAGGTTCTTGCGGAACTTGACGGACAGTTTACAAAGTCCGAGGTTGACGGGCTTCTTTTGGATTTTATGAAAGAATTTCCGCCTGTTGAGGTGTATCAGGGAAAATTGACGGCGGAAGATTATCTTTTAAAAAACTGCGTCGATTCTGAAACGGGCGCTGAACGTACAAACCGCGAGCAGACTTTGGAAGAACTTGTAATGCTCCGCCTTGCGAACGAAAATCCTGCGTTCAGGCCATTTTCCATCATGTTCAGCGATGAAAAACTTTCAAAGAACAAGACCTATGACGCCGCGTGGGCGTGCATTCAGAAAACTTTCCAGACGCTTCCAAAGTTTGGACCGTTCAACCACGACCTTATAAACATGCTGCGCGAACCGGTTGTGTTCAGTCCTGAAAGTCTTAAAGGTCAACTTGACTACATACGACAGTATTGGGCGGACCTTCTTGGCGAGTGGCTGAAACGTCTTTTGGCAGGAATCGGCACCCTTACAGAAGAAGAAAAAATGTTCTGGAAGGCAGGTCCAATAAACGGCGGCGATGTAAATATGGAGCCGTATAATTACGACGGACTTATGAAGGAATACGAAAGGTTCAGTCCTGACAGGGAATGGATGCCGTGCGTGATTCTTATGGCAAAGACGGTTCTTGTATGGCTTGACCAGCTTACAAAAAAATACCAGCGTCCTATAACAAGACTGGACCAGATTCCTGACGAGGAACTTGACGCCTTGAGGGATGAAGGTTTTACGGGGCTTTGGCTTATTGGTCTTTGGACCCGCTCAAACGCTTCAAAGAGGATAAAACAACTTTGCGGAAATCCGGAGGCGGCGGCTTCGGCGTATTCACTTTACGACTACAACATCGCGGAAAACATCGGCGGTTGGGATGCGCTTGCAAATTTGAGGACACGTCTGTGGCAGCGTGGAGTACGTCTTGCTTCCGACATGGTTCCAAACCACACGGGAATGGATTCCGCTTGGGTTGTAAACCGCCCGGACCTTTTTGTGCAGAGGGGAGACGCTCCTTCTTCGTCATACACTTTCAACGGCGAAAATCTTTCGTGGGATCCAAACGTCGGTGTATGGCTTGAAGACCACTATTACAACCATTCAGACTGTTCCGTTGTATTTAAACGCGTTGATTTCAGAAATGGAGACACACGTTACATCTATCACGGAAACGATGGAACTGGAATGCCTTGGAACGACACCGCCCAGATTGACTTTTTGAATCCGGAGGCGCGCGAGGCTGTAATGCAGGACATTCTGCACGTGGCAAGGAATTTTCCAATCATCAGGTTTGACGCCGCGATGGTTCTTGCAAAAAAATCAATACGCAGGCTTTGGTATCCTCGTCCGGGTTCAGGCGGAGACATTTATTCTCGTTCTGAATCTGCATTGACTGACCAGGAATTTGAGGCGAAGATTCCTGCAGAATTCTGGCGGGAGGTTGTAGACCGTGTTGCAAAGGAAGTTCCGGACACGCTTCTTCTTGCAGAGGCGTTTTGGATGATGGAAGGCTACTTTGTCCGAACGCTTGGAATGCACCGCGTGTACAATTCAGCCTTTATGAATATGCTCAAAAAGGAAGAAAACCAGAAGTACCGCGATTCTGTAAAGAACACCATAAAATTCGATCCGCAGATTTTAAAACGCTACGTGAATTTTATGAACAATCCAGATGAAGACACCGCCGTGGCGCAGTTCGGAAAGGACGACAAGTATTTTGGTGTATGTACATTGATGATTACAATGCCAGGACTTCCAATGTTCGGTCACGGACAGATAGAAGGCTTTACAGAAAAATACGGAATGGAATTTACAAAGGCGTATCGGGATGAAACGCCGGACCAGAATTTGGTGAACAGGCACTGGCACGACATATTCCCTCTTATGAAAAAGCGTTACGTTTTTGCGAACGTTGAAAACTTCCTTTTCTATGATGTGTGGGACAATGGCGGAGTGAACGAAAACATTTTTGCCTATTCAAACAGCGCGGGAAACGAATATTCGGTGGTTTTCTACAACAACAAGTATGACAGGGCGCAGGGTTGGATAAAACAGTCCTGCGAGTACGCCGTAAAAATCGGACAGGGCGAAGAACAGCGTGTTGAAATGAGGTCCAAGTCGATTTCAGAAGGACTTAATCTTCACGCGGAGGAAAACAAGTTTGTGATTTTCCGCGAACACCGTTCAGGTCTTTGGTTTGTGAGACGAAGCCGTGAAATATGTGAAAAAGGTATGTTCATCGGACTGAACGGATTTGAATATCAGGTTTACATGGATATTCACGAAGTTTCAGACGGAGCGGACAGAAAATACCAGATTCTGTGCGACACCTTGCAGGGACGCGGCTGCCACGACCTTGAAACTGAATGGCAGGAAATACGCTTCCGAGACCTTTACAGACCGTTCGCGGACTTTGCTACAGCATTGATTCCTGCCGTGGCAAAACTTTTTGCTCCGTCGGAAGAAAAGGCGAACGCGTCGAAACTTGTAAAAGAGGCAAAGAACATTGTTCAGAATTTCCAGTCGGCGGCCGTGGCGTTCTACTCAAAGGCAAACGAATTTGCCTGCGGTGTAAAACTTGAAAGCCCGGAAAGGCAGTACAGGAATTTTGAGGCTTCGCTTGAAAAGATTCTTGTAGCGTTCGCCGACAGGAATGTAAAACTGTCAGACGACCTTGCGGCAGGACTTAAAAAGGCAAAGGACGGCGCGGATTATCTTCAAACTGCGTTTGCAAACAGAGGTTCGCTTGCGCTTCTTCTTGTGGCGTATGAAATGGTCAGGGAATACGCAAAAACTGGATTTGCCGAAACATGGGCCTTTGCAAGAAAATTCAATGAATTCTTCCAGTCCGCCGGCGCTGCAAAGTGCGACGTCCGTTATGAACTTTCAAAGATGTTCGCGCTTTCCAAGGCGACGGATTTAACGCTGATTGGAAAGAATCCTAAAGAAGGCGCGTACAAACTTGTAAAGGCAGTTGCGGAAGACGACACCGCTCCGCTTCTTTCCGGCGCAAACAGATTCAACGATGTTGTGTGGTTCAACAAGGAAGTTCTTGAGTCAAGCATTGTAAACGCGTTTGCAATGGCGATTGTTGATTCTTCGGACGAAAAGGAAATGCTCAAACTGTATTCACAGATTGTTTTGGCAAAAGAAGATTCCGCATACAAGTGTGCGGAATTTGTAAAGCCGTTTGCTCCGCAGGAAAAAACGGAAGCCAAGAAAACCGCGTCAAAGTCCAAAAAGACCGTTAAAAAATAAAAAACAAAAATACAGATGAACGAAAAAGGCTGTCTTGGAAGTTTTTAAACTTCAACAAAGACAGCCTTTTTTTACGCGGAGTTTTACACGGACTGTTACATGGCGCACCGCCTGTTATACAGTCCATTACGCGTAGTTTTACACAGCGCACCGACCATTACACAGACCGTTACACCGACTCTATGATTTTTCGTAAATCTTCCGCCGTCCTTATCGCAGGTCTTTCAAGTTTTACACTGGAAAGCGAATTTTTTATTGAAAGAGGCATTTCCGGAATTTCGCCTATTGTGTGTCTTACAAAATTTTCAGAAAGGGCGGGCGAGTCGCGAGCGACCAATACAGTTGCGGCCTCGTCTTCGTCTATTGAGCCCTTGTTAAGTTTTGCGGCGGCGTACGCCCTTGCTGTATGCCTGTCGGCAAAAATTCTGTATTTTGTAAAAAGTTCCTTTGCGGCGGCGTTCACGTCCGATTCGTCTATCGGCTTTGGAAAAATAAAATGCTTCATCATCATCTTGTACGCGCAGAAAACGTCTTCAAGGCGTTCAAGATTGGACGGCTCCGACGGATCTGACGGAATTCTTTTGTTTGACGGAACAAGGGAATCAAGAAGTACAGGTTCTCCCAGTGCGTCGACTGTAAGCGACTGTGTTGCAGGAATTATAAAACCGTTCAACGGCAGGGCGAACTGCCATGCGTAAAGTCCTGCAACCACGTTGCTGTAGTTTCCCGGAGCGAGGGCAAAGTAAATGTTTCCGTTGACCTTGTTTTTTATTCTTGAAAACGCAAATGGATAGAAAAACGCCTGCGGCAGAAGTCTTCCTATGTTTGCCGTGTTCGCGACCGTTATGTGTTTTTCTCTTACAAAATTCCTGTCGGAAAAAACAGTTCTGACCAATTCGTGGCAGTGTTCTTCCGTTCCGTCAACTTCGACTGGATATATGTTTCCGCCGTTCCATACAAAGTCATCTTCCTTCATTCCGCGTACAGTTCCCTTTGGATACACAAGCACAGCCTTTATATGCTTTTTTCCCTTTAACGCGAGCGCGAGGCTTGCGCCAAGTTCACCTGTTGTAACGTCAAGAAAAAGTGCGGAACCGCCGTTCAGCTGAAGCGTGGTTTCTATGTACGAGGCAAGAAATGATATTCCAAAATCCCTGTGCTTTCCAGTTGGCGTGTGAAAAAGTTCCATTACAAAAAGTTTTTCGTCCAGTTGGCGAACTTCCGGGGAAAATTTAAATGCGTCCGTTGCGATTGTCTCGCATACAATTGGGCTGAATTCGTCTTTTATAAATGCGGACGTCAAAGTTCCCGCTATTGAAGAAAAGCGTGTTTTTTCGTCCGTGTACAGAATCCAGCGCCGTAAATCTTCTGTTTCGCAGGGAACGTACAGACCTCCATCTTTTGGCATACAGTCCATGACCGCCTGCGAAAAATCTACGGAGGAAGATTTGTCCCTTGTGCTGGTAAATTTCATAGCCAAAGTATAGCATAATGAAAAGACCATAGCAAACCGCGTGTAAGAGTTACCGTGTTGGCTGGGTCATTGAGTTTTTGCAGGCTACAAAAAGAACGGAAACCATTGCAAATACCAGCGCGTAAAAGCCTGTGGCAGCCAAAATCGCGTAATTTGAACCTGCCAGAGCCAGTATGCTGAAATTTACAAGTTTGAAGAAAATCATAAAGAATCTGTAAAGTCCGTAGTCCACCACCAAAAATATTGGGAAAATTACAATCCACTTGAATTTAAATATGGAATTTGGCGGAAGCCGTCCGTGCCACGCTCCGATTCCAAGCGCGATTGTACAAATCAAAAGCATAAAAGGATACAGGAGCCTGTTTAAAATCGACTGTATGTAAACTTCTTTTGAATAGCCGTATTTTTCCGCGATTTTTACAAACTGGAAGAGAGACGTTATGCTCATCGCGTCGATTCCTGTTGAGGCTTCCTTCAAAAAATTGAAGTCGTCGTATTTTATCGGAAGGATTATGTATCCGCCCTCTGGAAATCTTGCGCCGCCTTTTTTTATTACAGGACTGTTTACAACGCCTTCTTTCAGACGGTCAACTGAATTCAGAATTACGTATGGAACGGTGTATGTTTTTTCGTCGATTTCAAGCGCTTTTTTGGTCGCCTCGTCAAAATAACTTGTGGAAATTTCCTTGAGTTTTGCGTAGGCGGTATACGAGCCTGAAACGTAATTTCCCTGGGCGTCAAGATTGAAAATACAGAGTCCTCTTAGATACTGTGTAAGATTTGTTTTGTTTCCGGTGGACGTGATTCCCTTTATGAAGTAAATGTCAGTAGATTTATCGTAATGCTGGATTTTAAAATACACGTTGCTTGTATCCTCGAAATTTTGAAGGTTCAAGGTTTCGTCCGTGAAAAAATACTGTTTTTCAAGCCTGTCCTGTGCGACTGCAAGATAGCGTATTACGTCCGGGTCCAGCGCGAGTTTTTTGTTGGACGCGGAAAGACTTTTAAATACGTAATACGCGTGCAGGTTGTCCTGTTCGTAAAGCGCGGAATATCCTTCGTATTTTTTTGCAAAAATTTTCTGTTCTTCGGTGGTTCCCGCAAAACGCGCGTCGGAAATTTTGTTCCATGCTTCAGCGGCAATCTGTTTTAAAAGGCTGTAGTTCACGTCCTTTGCGTTTGTTATGGAAAGCGCTTCCTGGGCGTAATAGTGCGCGCCGAACCAGTCCTCTTTGTGTATACATTCCTGCGCGGTCAAAAGAAGTTTGTACTGCTCGGAAGATTCGCTGTATGAGGGTGCGGAAGTTTTACGCACTTCTGTATTTATCGAGGAAGGAAGAATCGCCGTCATGTCAAGGTTTGCGGGGTTTACGCGTGAATTTTCCATCTGCTTTGACGCTATTTCCGCCCTGTCCATAAGGGTGGACGCCTCCACGTCCTTTGGATTTATTTCCGCCGCCATTTTTGCAAATTCCCTTGCAAGTTCATAACGGCCATTTTCGTAAAGGTTTGATGCGAAATTTTTGTATTCTTTCTGGAGTTTTGGCATTTCTTCATAACTCTGCGTTTTTCTGTTCACTGTGGGAAGCACAAGTTCTGAAAAAACTGTAAGAATGAGTGTAAAGGCGATTCCAACAAGAAGCACGGATTTGTAGCGTATGAACATTCCCTGTGAAAATCTGGTCAGGCTTCCCTGATAGTTTTTTCCAAAATCAAACGAAAATCCAAGAAAAATTGCAGTTGCCACAACGGCAGGCAGAAAATCGCAGAAAATTTTAAGTCCGCTTGCAAATTTATACGGACGTACAGTTCGTTCAATCAGTTCAGGCAGCGGAACGGCTGTAAAACCCAGAATCAGGCTTGCACTGAACGAAAGAATCAAAAATGTCATTGAAATTATCGCTACGTGTTTGGTTTTCATAAAAATTCTCCTACGCCCAGCGTCGTCGTTTTATTGCGGTGGCTGTGATTCCCGTTAAAATTACAAGAATTCCGCACGCAAGGTTTACAGCAAGCAGAGGCATCTGTATGAACCTGCCCTGAAAGTATGCGAAGCGTGAAAAATCCGCTCCATAAAAAAGTCTGTTCAGCCAGAGCCGTGCGTCAAAAAATGAATCCAGATAGTAGAACGTGTTTACGATTATCGCAAAAATCTGAATCAGTATTACGTATGTGAAATTTATCAGCCGCCAAGAACTTACCGCCACGAACGAATATGCCGCCGCCATTACAAAGCCGAGCGAACAGAAACACAGCCAGCTTGCGTATCCGTTCAGCCAGGCGCGTTCCACTGATTTGTTGAAGATTTGTATTATCTTGAGCATCCGTTCAGGCATATCGCGAAGGTTCTGTTTTACAAGACTGTCCTTGTATGGCTTTGCCGCATTAGAAAAGTCTGACGCTTCTCCTGTTTGCAGGGATATTTGCGAGCCGAACGAGTCCGGATTCCACGCGTCAAAAATTTCAAGTACGTCCGCAGTTTTTGTATCGCCGTCCTCGTCGTGTATGAAATAATAAAATTTGTCGTTCACCTTTCTGAAATATCCGCCGCTCAGGCTTGTTTTTACAGTAAAGTTGTGAGAATCCGAACCGAACACTGCGTTTTTTCCAATCTGGGAAAGTGGCATGAGGCAGAACCATACAAGCGAGCAGAGAATCACATACGTTATGGATGTTGCAACTGGACTTGCAAGGTGGCGTATTTTGTACACGAGCATGAACGGAACCATCAAAAGCAGGACGGTGGGTGCGTTTTTAAAAAGTCCATACAAAAAAAGTATTTTTGGAAAACTTACAGAATGTCCCGCAACAAGATTTTCAGTTGTGGCGTACAGGATATAAACAGACATTCCAATAATCAACGCACAGATTAACACCGCAAGAAAATTCAACAACATTTCAAATGCTCTTTTCATCGCTTTTCCTTGAACAAAAATACTGTGAAAATCTCAAGTTTTTTGACTGCATGATTTTGACTGCGTTTTCATACGCGACCTGCACAATACGTCTAAATGTTGAAATTTTCCTAATATTTTATCGGAATTTAAAATGACAATATTTAGACATAATGCCTTGTTTGCAGGTTTTTTAGTTTTACGCGGAATCGGTGTACTGCATGGCGTGTATTGGTGTGCTGCGTCTTGCAAGATGTACTGTATGACGCGGCTTGTATTACGCGCGCGCTTTCGTGTATTGCAAAACGCCTTGTACATCATGCGGCGTAAAACAAAAAAGGACCGACTTCATTTACGTAAAGAAGTCAGTCCCAAAATTACACCGCCGTGTATTGGCTTTTAGTTGAACAGAAGTTTTATGACAAGTTTTCCCTTTGTCTGCGAGGTCGCTCCCGATACGGAAGAGCCGGAATTTGAATCGACAGTTGGCGTGTATTCCCTGTCGCTTGCCGTGTTCAAGTCTGACGTGAGCGCCGCAAGGTTTGCTTCCGCGCCTGTTTTAGCCCTGCTCGGTTTTGAAGAAGCAGGATCTTTAAAGTCGGTTGACTGTCCGCCTGTAATCAGAACGCCGCCGCGGAGGTTTGGATTTATGTCCGAGCCGGAGGTGAACGCGTTTGTTTCTCCGTCCTTTGGCTCAGGCGCTTTTCCTTCATCGCCGTCGGAGGCAGCCTTTGCTCCAGCCGGGCTGTTTATTCCAAGGTCGCGTCTTGGGTCCACGTTTTCGGCAGGAACTACAAAAACTCCGCCGTCAAAACAGTCTACATTTGCAAGTCCGTCCATTTCAAATTCAGTTCCGCGAACAGATGCGACCGCGATTGGGTTTCGCACAGTGTAACTTACACGTTTGTTTTCAGAATGGCTTACAGACGAACGGACCGTTCCCGTGCTCAGGTATACGGAAACGTTTTCCTTTGAATCTGACGACGCGAGTTTTTCAAGAGTTATTCGTGTCAAAGGTCCAAGTTTCATCACTGAATCCTTGTATTTGACCAGAGCCTCGGATTTGAATCCTGTTGAAATCACCTCGCCCTCTCGTATTACAGTGTCCTTGGTTACCGGCACCCAGGCGTCCTTTCGGTTTACCTCGACCTTTCCAGTTACAGAAATCACCGTTGCCGTGTCGGCGTATGCAAAAACAGAAGTGGCAAATATGGCAGCGAGTATGGATTTTTTTATAAAACTTAACTTCATAGCAAGCCTCCTATAAAATGCTAGAATACAAGCACTGCTTTTAAAGCAATGTAGGTTTTATTGTTTGTTCCAGTTTCGTGACCCTTGTTCAGGTCAAAATACTGTCCGAATGTTGCGCCAACCTGCAAGTCATTGAAGATGTTGTAAACTCCGTTTACCTGCAGCTGTATTCCGTCAAACGCTGAATCGGTTTTTCCAACGTCAAACACGAACGAACCTGTTCCGTTTATGTACGCTACCCGACCAAAAGTTTTTGTTGCGCCAGGACCAAATTTTAAAAGCGAGGAATACTGAGGCTCTTTTGCCGAAAGCGTTGAGTTCATCGACGTTACGCCTGTAAAAGGTGTAAGACCGCCCTCGTCGCCCGACGCATAAATTCCTGCAAAATTAACGCTGAACGAGTCTGTAAAGTATCCTGTAAGATTCAACTTTGAAAGAAGCGAAAAGTTCTGGAAGTTTACAGATTCCGCGGCTGAACTGAAAGAATACGAAAGATTTTTAAGAAGATATCCTTCAAGCAGCGCGATTCCGTAATAGCGGTTGAAGTTGTCGCCGTTCAGGTCAAAGAACGCCCATGCCTGCGCGGAAAGCGTCTGGTTTGCAAAAAGCGAAGGGAACGAAACGCTCGCACCAACAGGAATGTATTTTGGCGAAAGCCTGTATACGTTATTTTCCGCAAGGCTGAAGTTTGTTGACTCGCTGTTTATCATTGTGATTGAGTTTGCGTTTACAAGTCCCGTGTAGCCGCCGTAAACACTCGCGTCAAGCATATTGCTTGTGTATTTGACCATTGCTCCGTCGCATACCTGTGAAAAAATCAGATACGTCGCGTCGGAAAGCGCGAACCGTCCCGCACTGAACGAAAGCATTCTTTTTTGTGCGAACTGTTTTGTGGTTACAAATTTAAGCAGGCTCAAATCGATTGTGTTTGTAATGTCGTTTGGCGAAGTTTCCGCTCCGTCGTATTTGAACTGGTAGAACGCTTCCGCCGTAATGTAAGTGGCGTTGTCCTTGGAAAGCGGAACTTTCAGCCACATGTCAAGATTGTCCGTCTGGTTCAACTTAAGGGAGTCGGACGGTTTTCCTGAAAACGCCGTTGTGTTGGAGAATTTTCCGCCCCACTCAAACGCGGATGCAAGGCCTGCAGAAATTAAAAGCGCAGAAACTGTCAGAGCAAGTTTTTTCATTAGTTGCTACCTCCCTCTGTTTTGGCGTATTTTTTTTCGCCCATTGTGAACATATTAAGGACGTCAGTTCCAGACGGAACCATGGACGGATCTGATGTCATGGGAACAACACCGTCGTTTTTAAACTGTCTGTAGGCGTATCGAGGATTTCCCTTTGTCAGTCTGAAAAAAAGACCGCCTTTGATGTTCCACATTTTTGCGAAAATTGCGGACGCCTGCCTGTAGTTTACATAGTCGCCCGGCTGGATGTCCTGGGGAATGAGCCCCTGTTCAAAAACAGCGTTAAGCGCGTCAACTTCTTTTGAACTCTCAGGAACAAGGTTCTGAGAAACTGCGCTCAAATAACAGACCTGGCCAAAAGTCGCCCTGTCAGATTCGAGCATACGAGTTACAAAGTCCGCCGACTGCGCGGACAGAGCCGATGCGATGAAAAATGTCGAAAAAAATAACAGAAATTTCTTCATGTCTCCACTCCAAATATAACAACTTAATTATAATTCATCAAACGGAAAAAGTCCAAATTTAATGAAAAAAATTATAATGCTGTTCAAAAATAGTAGTTTAAGGTATTTTTTTCAAGTATGAACATGGAATTTGACACAAGAAATCGGGCCAAAATTGGAAATTTTACAGTGCTGAAAAAATCGGAAAACGTGTTCCACATAAACGACGGAACGCCGTCTTTTGTAACTTTTGTGCAGGGAAAAACACACGCGCTTCTGGTTGACACCTCGTGGGGCGTTCAGGATTTGCGCAGTTTAATAGAAGAATTTGCAGAAACTCCCTATACAGTTGTGAACACGCACGGACACCCCGACCATTGTTATGGAAATTTTCAGTTTGACGAGGTTTTTGTTCCGGAATTTGACGTGGACGTGTATTCGGAAATTACAAATTTCAGCGACGACAGGGAGGCGTACATACAGACCGAGGAGCAGCGTAAAAAATTTACGCCGGATGTTTTTCCGGACTTGAAGACTGTAGGAGCGGGGCGGATTTTTGACCTTGGCGGAATTACAGTTTCATCCGTTCCGCTTTACAGCCACACACACGGTTCGCTTGGATATCTTGTGCATGAAGAAAAACTGCTTTTGAGCGGAGATTCCGTAAATACGAACGTATGGCTTTTTATGAAGGAAAGCAGCCCCTTGGAAAAATGCCTTGAAACATACGAAAATTTGCGCAAATACGATTTTGAAAAAATACTTGGCTCGCACGGAAAAGTTTTTTGGAAGAAAGAACTTTTGGACGCGATAATACAGAACATCAAAAATGTGCTTTCGTCCGATTACAGATTTTCTGACGAGAATTACGAAAAAATAATGGGCTACCACACAAGCCGTTCGTTTTGCAGTTTTGGTCAGGCGGGCGGCTACATCGTTGTTCCTGACAGACGGATGTAAAACTTTTGGAAAATACAGTTTTGTTATTTTTTGAAGCGTGTAAGAAGTTTTCCCAAAAAATGTGAAACTGTTGCAATAAGCACAAGAACAGAAATATAGTCCACCGCGAACAAAAAATATCCCCTTTCTACGTCAAGAAAGAAGAACTTCTGCAAAAAAAACATATATTTTGCGATTCCCAAATTAAAAAACGCATACGCACCGTAAAGACACACGACCGACTGAACTGTGTGGGAAAATATTTTCAGAATTTTTCGAGCAATACAGTTTTTCTGTTCTGTATTGTTTTTTGCACAGACTGTTTTAATTTTTTTAAAAATCATCTGAACGTGAAGTCCAAGGTGCAGACACATGAAAAAATAATACCAATGAGAAAAAATCAAATGAAACGTTCGTGCAAAGGCAAGTCCAAAATCGATTTTTACAAACCATGCCATAAGAATTCCGCTTGCCATAACAAAAATCGCCGAAATGGAAATTCCGATATTTACAAAAAACTGCATTATACGGTATGGCGGATATTTTGCGCGTAAAACTGCAGAAAACCATCGGCGGTTCAAAACTGCGTGCAAAGTCCACAGAACGAACATTGCAATTCCCAAAATCTGATGAATTTTTTCGTCAACAAAAAGCAGTGTTCCGCCCATAAGAATTACAGAGAGGATTGTCATAAATACGTCCAACACGATTCTGATTTTTTTTGTGTTCATAGCGGATTCCTGATTGCCAGCAGGGTCATATTAAGACAGATTTTGAGTTTGTGGCAAGAGGAGAACGTGTTTAAAAAGGGCGGGTGTATTTTCAATGTGGCGGGAGAATTGTCATCCTGAGCGAAGCGAAGGATCCCCCTTGTGGCAGGGATTTTTTATGTGATTTTAGAACACATCTGCAAAAGCAACTGTAGTTTTATTTTGGTAAAACCCGAGTTTTTTGTATCGTCGAGCAATATCACATATTCAATTCTAGCTTCAAGTGCATTTTACAGTGCTGAAAATGTATCTTGCCTAAAACTGTATTGTTTCCATAAAGTTTCAGCCTTAATATTTGAGGCATGAAGCGGATTGTAACATTCGGAATTTTAATTTGTCTTTCGGTACAGCTGTTTTCTCAAGAAGCCCTTTTGATTAATGAAGAAATTTTTTAATTATGCAATGACAATTTGGATAGCAGCTGTCTGTTTTTTTGGAATTTCAGCCTTTTTTATTTTTTCCGGCAATCTAATGGAAATTTTTGCAAATTCACTTAAACTGAAAGTAAGCCCTAATTTTACAGGCGGCGAGATTGCATCTGAATTTTTTGATGAAGTGCAAGATGACAACGGAAGCGGAAATCTGATTTATCCTTTGAATGTAGTTTTTACAGACGGAAGTCTTGATTTAATCCGCTATGCAGTTCATGTTCCTGTAAGAGAAGCAAAATGGCAGCAGAGTTCAGAATACTGGCAGCTTGATTTGGACTTTTTAAACGGAAGTGCAGAAGTAAGAAATATTATGATTTATGTTGTACTTGGAAACGATTTTTCAGCTGAAAGAGAAAATTACGCCCTCCACACTGATGACTTAAATCAATCAGTTTCTACAGATACTTTGTTTGAGGGAGCGGAATTCGTTACATTTCATAAAAATTATCCGTGGAATTATGCAATCTGGTTTAACGGAAGTGAATCGAAAATATTTAATGCGAAAAAAGAGCTGCTTGCTTACGGCGAAACTGCAATTTTAAATAAAGGAAAAACTCTCCAGCTTAGGATTCCTCTTGAGAACAAAGAATTGCAGAAAGTTTACGGTGCGAAAAAAACGTTTCATTATGTGTTGGTTGGTGCTAAATCAGAGTTTGACCGCGGCGGCTTTATGCCTGTTGAAAAACGGCGTTCGCTAAGTCGTGGAGGTGTAAAGACTTATAAAGATTATAATTCGCTTATTCCAAAAGTCTATGATATTCTTGGAAATAATTCCCAGCTTGCAACATGGAATACAGAAGATTTGGCTAAAGCTGTTTTAGAGCCTGTAGAAGTTGATATGAATCTTACAGATAACAATGCGTCAAAATTGCATGACGAAAAAGAATTTGCAAATAGAATAAAAAAGTCTATCGCAGAATCAAATTCACAAAATCAGATGAATGACGGTGAGTATTTTGGGCATAAAACACTTGAAGACGCTGTAAATTATTTTCAAGCCAAGTTGGAAAATAATCCTGACGATTTTGTTTCGATGGCGTACTTAGGTTCTTGCATTGCAATGAAAGGCGGACAGTCAAATGTAATTCAGGCTGTTGCACTTGTTAACAAGGCTTTTGAATATCTTGATAAGGCTACGGAACTTTCTTACAACAAGGAAGAAGAAACTGAAGTTTTGTTGAACCGTGCGAATGTATGTTTGTCAGTTCCTGAATCTGTATTCAAAAAAGCGGAAACTAAAGAAAAACTTTACGTGCTTGAAAAAGAACTTCCGTCTTCATCTTTTTTTAGGGCAAACAAGGCTGTAATTGTAAATCTTGATACAATAAAATCAATCGCTCCAGCTTTCGGCGGTCGGTACGAAGCAATTCTGTACAATGGATATAAAGTAATTATTTCCAGAAATTATGTGGCAGAATTAAAAACGATATTGGGATTATAATATTGGAAAAATTGATATTAACACAGCTGGTGCTGTAATATTGACTTTTTACAGAGGTTTTTTATGAAAGAAAAAATAAGCATTTTAATCGACATTTTTACAAGAGTTGTTGCAGGAATTCTGTTTTTTTCTGTTATTTATTCATTAATAGTTTTCGGAAGTAATGCACGCCTTTTGTTATCAGACATTTTTGGAATCTTGCTTATAGGTTTTATTTCGGCTGTTGCATATATTCCGTTTTTGCGGAAAAAAGAAATTTCTAAAAAAGCCATGCTTTTCTTAAATGTAATTTACTTTCTTGTTATAAACATTTCTGTTTTTATTATAGGCTTTGTTCAGCACTGGTTTCTTGTGGAAAACAAAAAAACAATCATCGGTCTTGAACTTACTTTTGTTTCAGTTTACATAATTGTTATGGTTGTGTCGTTTATTATTGACGTTGACAATGTTAGCCGTATGAATGAGCTTCTAAAAAAACGACAGGAAAACAACAAAAATAATGATGATTTATAGAACTATCTTCCTTTAGAATTTCCTGCAAGAAAATTACATAACAATACTGAAATTTAACAGAGATGGGATTGTTTGTTTTTATAGGCGAGTTTTATTTTATACTTTCCCGCCTACGCCCTTGAACTTTTCAACTAACGCTGTTATTTTTTGGAAAACCGTGTGCTTCTTGGTTAAATAATTTGGATTCAAAGGGCTCATTTTGGGCAGGATAGAATTTAGCTCTGTTCCGTTTTCACTTGCGTATTCTTTTTTCAATGACATTGCAATGTAGCGCTTTGCTTCTTCCTCGTTTAGATTTTCTTCTGCAATAAGCTTGTTCACTTCTTTTAGTTGTTCTTCCCGGGCGTATTTAAAGAATGAATCTATAAGGCTTGCAGTGTCGGCAATTTCATCAAGATTTGTTTTATCAATAAACTCAACTACAAGGCTTTC
>JBHAFG010000003.1:0-17928 GCA_041855945.1 Treponema sp.
AGATACTTCTGTCCTGCACGGAACATCAATGTCAGACTTTAAATCTGCCCTGTAGCCGCTGCAGGATGAATCGTTTATTCTCAGAAACAGTTTTGAGTTTCCGTCTATTTGAGCCTGCCTTTCCGCATCGAATGTATCGGGGGCAAGATAGTAATAATCCCAGTGTTCGTTTGCAATTTTTTCATCATTAACAAACCCAATGTTAGCGGTATATGATAGTGAATTTCTGCAGGTTTTCAGAATCCTTTCTTCTTGAGAAGAATCACGAAGTGTGTAAGGAATGTCAAAGAGCGCTCCTCGCGTTCTTTCATCTGTATCACTACCTATACTTGCATCATTTTTTGACGAATCATAAAGAGCAACCCCTCCCCCAAACATTTCCCAAGTTGGGCGAGTGTCACAGGAAGCAAAAAAAACAATCAAAGCAGAAATACATGAAATTACAATTATATTTTTTTTCATTTTACCCTCCGTATATCGGTAAAAGTTTTTTATACTAGTATCTGAATCGACCTTAGCCCGAATTACAATTCAAGGTCAACAGTTTTTATGTGCTTTTTGCGAATTTTCTTTTTAAATTTTAGAATTCAATTTGTTTTCCGAACCGCCTTTCCGTAATGCTCCGCTGTAATGCAAGTCGGTCATACGCGTACGCTCCGCCAGCCTGACGCTGACAGACTCTGTTTTAGGAACTATAATGAAATCATGGCGAAGAATTCAGAATGACTTTTTTTTACTCTATAATATATACTAATATTGGACAGGAGGTTTGTATGCAACATTTTCTTCATCACAAAAATATACCAGTTCTTTCATTTGAAACAGAATATGACGAAATCTCCAAGGTAAATGAAATCTTGAATACAGAACATCTTCCTGTTGGACTTTTTAGAGATTTTGAAAGAGGCATATCTCCTACAAAACAATTTCAGCAATGGTGGAGAAACAGAGCAATTCCTGCAAGCCGACAAAATTTAAGAGATGCTCTTGAAACTCTTGGCAATATTACATCTGAACAGCTCGTTACTAAATCGTATGGATTAAGTCTTTCTGACCATTATTGGGCTAAACCTATAAAAAGTGATTTAAAATGGGAAGATGTTAATTTTTTTGAAAATGATTTTTCCGAAGATGTAGGAAAAGCCTTATTTGGAACTCTTGATGTACAGGATTTATCAAGTGTAAGTCTTATTTCTCCTGACAACACTTCTGATGGCTGGTTAAAGAAAAAATGGTTTATAGATAATGGAGAGAGAGTTTTATTAAAAGGTGGAAGCAGTCCTTTTATGCAGGAACCTTTTAATGAAGTTTTAGCATCTGAAATTTGTAAAAAATTAAATATACCGCACGTTGAATATTCAATTGTTCAAAATGATGGAAGATTTTTTTCTGCTTGTAAAGATTTTATTACTCCAAAAACAGAACTTGTAAGTGCATGGCATATCAGGAATATTCAGCCTAAAACCAATAATGAATCAGAATGCACACATTTAATAAATTGCTGCAGAACTCTTGGAATGAAAAATATTCCTGAAATAGAAAAACAACTTTGCAATATGATGGTTGTAGATAGCATTATGGCCAATACAGACAGGCACTTTAACAATTTTGGTTTTATCAGAAATCCTATTACACTTGAATGGCAGGGGCTTGCACCTGTTTTTGATACAGGAACTTCTATGTTTTATGATATTTCTGCTTATGAATTGAAAACAGGACTTGCAAACATTGAATATAAAATAAAAGCAAAACCTTTTGCTAAAAACCATCCTGAACAAATTAAAAAATTAAATTGTTCTCATTTTTGCTCTGATTTACCCTTTGAAAATCTTAATGGCATAAATGATTTTTTCAATTCTTTGCTTGAACCAAATCATAATTTAGAAGATAAAAGAAATCTTCTTTCAACCATTTTAAAAGACAGAGTTCAACAAACAAAAAATCTAATTTTACATCCTGAAATTAAAAGAAATTAAACAAAATTCTGATGCCTTATCAACCGCTTTGTTTTCCGAACCGCTTTTCCGTATCGCTCCGCTGTAATGCAAGTCTGTCATACGCGTACGCTCCGCCAGCCTGACGCTGACAGACTCTGTTTTAGGAACTATAATGAAATCATGGCGAAGAATTCAGAATCCGACAAAGACAGAAAAATCAAGGAATTGCAGAGGCAGCGGGATTTTTACAAAAGCATTTTGGATGCAATTCCAATGGGTGTTTTTCTTAAGGACAGGCAAAGCAGGTACGTCTACTCAAACAAAATGTGCAACGAATGTAACCACGTTGGCGAGGGCGAACTTTACGGCAAGACGGACTACGACCTTTGGCCTTCCAGCGAACTTGCAAAAAATTACATCGAATCTGACAGGGCGGTTCTTGAACGCAGGGAAAGTTATCATTCCGCCGTTCCAATCGTTCAGGGCGACAGGCTTTTTTATCAGGAACTTTTCAAAGAACCGTATTTTGACAAAAAAGGACGTGTTCAAGGAATCGCGGGTTTTGTGGTTGACACAATCGGACACCGCGGACCTGTATACGAACAGTACGGCGGAACAACGGACAGTCTGATTTTTGACTACATTTTTGAACGCGAGTGTGTGATTATTTTAAAGCCCCACAAAGATTTTCCGATTTTTCAAAAACAGAATCTTACAGTTGAAGAAATTTTCACGAGCGACTTTCTTTTCAGCGATACAAAAACCCTGCTTGAAGACGCTGTAAAACATTTTTTTAACGGAGAAACTCCAATACACACAATCGTAAAACTTTTTGACAGGGAAAAACGCCTTAGATTCTGCAGCCTGCAAATGTCATGCTTTTACGACGAGGAAAAAAAGCCATACAGAATTTCAGGAATTCTTACAGTAATCGACGACGAAAAAATACGCGAGCGCCAGCTTGAGATGGACGTTGAAAACGCAAGAAAACAGATTTTTGACCTTGTATGCGACAACGTTGACCTTTGCCTTTACGTAAATCCGCAAACCGACTATTGCAGCGTCCTGCACTCAACGGAAGATGCAGAGGAACTTTCCAAGTCAAATTCGTGGAACGTTTTTATGAAATCTGTATACGACCACGTTGAACCCGAGGATTACGGAACTGTAAAAAATCTTTTCCTTTCGCTGAACTATCTTGGCAGGGATGAATTCAAACGCCTGAACAGAAGGGAATTCAGAATCCTTCACAAAAACGGAAATTACAGGTGGAAGACGTTCAAGGTGAACAAGGTTAAAAACGGCGACGACGACAGTTTTGTGCTTTCGTTCATCGACGTGAATGAACTGTCGTAAATACACGCTGCGCGTTTTTCAGTACGCGTAATGGCGTGTTTTACAGTACGACAGTCCTGCGTGCCATACAGAACGCTCGGCTAGACCTCAAAATCAAGACAGATTCTTGACTTTGTATAAGGACGCACAAAAATTTCCGCCACGCTTATGTGCTTTGGATGTTCCGCGTAAGCCTTCAGGTCGTCCTCGTCTTTAAATACACTTTCAAGCATTATGTCGGCGTTTGACGTAGGAAGTCCGTTTGTATGGACCTGTATGTCGATTATTTCCGGAATCTGACCCTTAAGGCTTTCAAGACCGCGTTTTATGTCAGATTTTATCTTTGTCTTTTCTTCCTCGGAAAATTTATCATGCAGCTGCCATAGTATTATGTGTCTTAAAACGCTTGTTGGATTCATGTATTGCTCCTGTTTTACCTGAATTCTATTCTGTTATCAATTCTATGGGACAGTGGTCGCTTCCCGTTACGTCCGCAAGGATTCTGCTTGACTTCACCCTTGAAATGAAGTCCGGGTTCACGCACTGATAGTCTATGCGCCAGCCTATGTTTTTTTCCCTTGCGTGAAACCTGTAACTCCACCACGTATACATATTCGGCTCTTTGCAGAAATGCCTGAACGTGTCAACGTAGCCGGCCGCCGTAAATTTATCCATCCAGGCGCGTTCTTCTGGAAGATAGCCCGGATTTTTTTCGTTTGACTTTGGGTTTGCAAGGTCTATGGGTTTGTGCGCTATGTTGTAGTCGCCGTTAAGGACGATGTTGAATCCTTCCTTTACAAGTTCGTCGCATTTTTTAAGCATTGCGTCGCAGAAGCCAAGTTTGTATTCAAGCCTTGCCCCCGCGTCCTGACTGTTTGGAAAATACGCGGAAACAACGGCGGTCTTTCCAAATTTTGCAATTGTAACGCGTCCCTCGTCGTCATACAGCGGGTCTCCAAGATTTTCAACCGAATCCGGTTCAACCTTTGAATAAACCGCCGTTCCAGAATAGCCCGCTTTTTTTGCGCTTGAAAAATACGATTTATAATTCGTTCCGCCTTTTGCAGGCGGCGACAAAAGTTCATCGGAAAGCTGCGCGGGATTCGCCTTTGTTTCCTGAATACACACTACATCGGCGTCAGTTTCCAAAAGCCACTGTATGAATCCTTTTTTTTCAACGGCGCGAATGCCGTTCACGTTCCAAGAAATTATTTTCATACGCAGAAGTATAGCACAAAAATCAAAATGGAACGCTGATTTTCTGTATAAAATCGAGCGGAACTTTTAAAACAGTCCTTTTCTTTCAGCATTACACAGACTTTTCATTTTCAGCCGCGGCAATTTCTTTTTCCGCGGTATTTTTACACAGCCGCCTTGCGACATACATGAACGGCGTGTCAAGAATACTTGTAGCGATGTAGATTGCGTAACAGGCGGCTGTAATTTCAAGCAGACTTGAAAATTCATACACTCCAAGAAAAGCGCCAAAGTTAAAAATCACTATGTTTATGAACTGGCTTAACAGTGTTGAAAAATTGTTCCTGAACCAGAGCATTTTTCCGTGGCTTCCAGTTTTTTTCTCGGTCAGGCTCCACCACTTGTGGTACAGCCACACGTCGATTTTCTGCGAGACCGCGTATGCAAGAAGGCTTGCAAGTAAAATTCTTGGCGTGTTTGAAAAAAGCGCCTTTACGGAGGGCATCGCCCAGTCGTCCTGGGCAGGAGTGTAACGCGTCCAGATGAGCGAAAGCATTATGAAAAAAATCGATGTTACAACGCCAAGCCTTACGCCGCGGTTCGCCTCCTTTTTTCCGTAAAGTTCGCTTAAAATGTCCGTTGCAAGAAAACTTGAGGCAAAAAGCGTGTTGCCCAAGGTCTGATCCATTCCAAACGCGTGCACCAAAATTGTTACCTCGATGTTTGCAAAAACCGCGGAAATCGCAATCCACGCAAACAGTCCGCCTTTTCCGAACAGTTTCAGAAAAAGAATGGTCGCGCCAAAAGAAATGACAAGTGAAAGTGCAAGAAGCAATTCATTCATAAAAGAACCTCCAATATAGAAGAGATTCCAATCGTAAAAAAATCGGTAAGAATTGACCTGGTTTTGTTTAACGACAGGAAGGACTTCGAACTGTCAAAATGATGAAGGAAGTCTACTTTTTTGGCGCGTATTTGTAAAGCGGTGGACTGTATTACCACACTTCAAGAAGGTTTTTTACAATCCTCACGTCGTTTTCCGTGCCTTCGCCTTCGTATTTATACAGTACTGGAACTTTGAATTCGCGCGCGATGAAGTCTGCTGCAAAGCCAAACGTTTTTGCGTGCCGTTCAGAACTGCAGTTCGCCACCACCGCCCTGATTCTGTCTCCGTTTGAGTCAAGAAATTTTCTGACTTTTTCTGGGATTTCGCCGTTTCCTGTAGAAGGCGTAAAAAGAACAAATTCCCGATCGAGAATTTCAGTTCCGTCCTTTATTTCAAGTGGATTTTCCACTCCCAGTTTTTCAAGAAAAATTTTCGTCATTCCACGTGTCGATGCGTATGCAATCTTCATATTGTCCTCCAAAATAATTTTTCTGATTATAACAGTATTTGTGGTTTTTCAACAGTTGCAGCACAAGGTCAATAATGGCTTCAGAACTGTAAAACCGTTCTGCATTGCAAACAGATTTACAGTTTGATTATTTGTTAGCACTGTATAACATATTGACTATTTTTTTTATCGCTGATATTTTAAATTGGTTAGGCAAGACTAACAAAATAGGAGGCATAATGTTGCCATTGATTTTTGCACAGATTGGCGAAGTGAACTGCATTAAAAAAGTCGGCGGCAGTCCGGAAGTCAAAAAACATCTGGAATCGCTTGGTTTTGTTCCAGGCGGAAACGTTTCAATTATTTCTTCTATCGGCGGAAACGTCATAGTGAACGTAAAGAATTCCCGAATCGCTATAAGCGAGGAAATGGGAAGAAAAATATTTGTATAGTTCAATGCAACGATTTTTGCAGGACATTGCCAACAAAAATCCAAGTCAAATTTTACAAAACTCGAATTTCGAGAAATCATAACATCGAATGGAGAAATCTATGACATTGCGAGATGCGAAGGTCGGTCAGACCGTCAGGGTCGTAAAACTTAACGGCGAAGGTGCGATAAAACGCAGGATTATGGACATGGGAATTACAAAGGGCGTTCAGGTATTTGTACGAAAAGTAGCGCCGCTCGGCGACCCCGTTGAAATTTCAGTTCGCGGTTACGAGTTGAGTCTTAGAAAAGCGGACTCGGAAATCATTGACGTGGAGGAAATGTAAATGAAAATTGCACTGGCAGGAAATCCAAACGCAGGAAAAACAACGCTGTTCAACGCGCTCACAGGCTCAAATCAGTTTGTTGGAAACTGGCCTGGCGTTACAGTTGAAAAAAAAGAAGGAACGTTAAAGTCAAAAAAGGACGTTACCATTACAGACCTTCCGGGAATCTATTCGCTTTCGCCATACAGTCTTGAAGAAGTCGTTGCAAGAAATTACCTGATTGACGAACGTCCAGACGGAATCCTGAACATTGTTGACGGCACAAACCTTGAGCGGAATCTTTATCTTACAACCCAACTTGTTGAACTTGGAATTCCAATGGTTGTAGCCATAAACATGATGGACGTTGTAAGGAAGAACGGCGACAAAATCGACGTAAAGGAACTTTCTGAACGGCTGGGCTGCAAAATCGTGGAAATTTCCGCGCTCAAGGGAAACGGCGTAAAAGAGGCGGCTGAATCAATAATACAAGAGGCGGAAAAAGGCGCAAAAGTTCCAAACCACACGTTCAGCGGTGTAATTGAACATTCGCTTGCACACATCGAAGAGGCGATTCTTCACGAAATGCCCGACGACAGGCAGCGCTGGTATGCAATCAAGATTTTTGAGCGTGATGAAAAAGTCATTGAAAAACTGAACATTCCAAAAGACAAACTTTCACACATCGAAAAAGACATTCTTGCCGCTGAAAAGGAACTTGACGACGATTCCGAATCCTTGATTACAAACGCAAGATATGTATACATCGCGGAACTTTTAAATGGCGTGTATAAAAAACGCAACGCAGGGCTTCTTTCACTGTCAGACAAAATAGACAGGGTTGTAACGAACCGTTTTCTTGCACTTCCGATTTTTGCGGCGGTCATGTGGCTTGTGTATTACGTTTCAATGGTAACTGTAGGAGCGGCCGCAACAGACTGGGCGAACGACGGACTTTTTGGCGACGGCTTTCATCTTTTTGGTATCGGACGCAATGCCTACGAACAGGCTGTTGAAGATTACGGTGAAACGGACGAAATCATACAGGCGTTTGTGGAACGTGCGGCGGAACGCGGTGTAAGTATTACAGACGATTTTTCCATTACAGACGGCATCCGCGATACGGAAAAATCCTACGCCGACGGCACGGAGCATTACACAGACGACGAAAAAATCCATGCGGACAATACAGAACTTCCCGCCGCAAGCCTTGACCCTGAATCCGAGTCATACAGCGTTGAATTTGCCGTACAGGCCCTGGTTCAGATTGCCTCAAAACTTGACGGAACTGAAAGCGTAAAATACATCGTGGTTGACGACGAAACAATGGAAGCCTCGGAACAGGAGGCGGACATGAACGATTTTTCAAACGCAATAGAAAAGTTTACAGAATACAGGGGCGCGCCGGAACCCGCCGACTACGGCGTATGGGTTTTGGGAATTCCCGCTCTTGTTGAAAACGCGCTTGACTTCATTGGCTGCGCGGACTGGCTCAAGGGACTTATACTGGACGGAATAATTGCAGGCGTTGGAGCGGTTCTGGGCTTTGTACCACAGATGCTCGTACTGTTCATATTCCTTGCATTCCTTGAAGCCTGCGGTTACATGGCAAGAATAGCGTTCATAATGGATAGAATTTTCCGCCGTTTTGGACTTTCTGGAAAATCATTCATACCAATGCTGATTGGAACAGGCTGCGGAGTTCCTGGAATCATGGCAAGCAGAACAATCGAAAACGAGCGCGACCGCCGCATGACAATCATGACCACAACGTTCATACCGTGCGGCGCAAAAGTTCCGTTCATCGCTATGATTGCAGGCGCGATTTTTGGCGGCTCCGCGTTGATAGCGACATCCGCATACTTCATCGGAGTTGCGGCGATAATCGTTTCGGGAATAATGCTCAAAAAAACAAAAATGTTCTCAGGCGATCCGGCGCCTTTTGTAATGGAACTTCCGTCATACCACCTTCCAACAGTGTCAAACGTACTGCGTTCAATGTGGGAACGCGGCTGGTCGTTCATAAAAAAGGCTGGAACAATCATAATGCTTTCTACCATATTTGTATGGTTCACATCGTTCTTTGGCTGGGTTGACGGAAATTTTGCGATGCTTTCGGAAGAACAGATGGACTCAAGCATCCTTGCAAAAGTCGGAAACGCAATATCCTGGATATTCAGTCCGCTCGGCTGGGGAAACTGGCAGGCTACTGTAGCGTCAATCACAGGACTTATCGCAAAGGAAAACATCGTAGGCACAATGGGAATTCTTTACGGCGGCGCGGAAACCTATACAAACATGGCGCACGCCTTTACAAGAATCAGCGGAATGTCGTTTCTTGTATTCAACCTTCTTTGCGCGCCTTGTTTTGCCGCGATAGGAGCAATACGGCGCGAAATGAACAGCGCAAAATGGACGTTCTTTGCGGTGGCGTATCAGTGCGGCTTTGCATACGCGATAAGCCTTGCAATAAACCAGATTGGAAACGCCATAACAGGAAGCATGAACGCCGCAGGTCTTGTATTTGCAGTGGCGGTATTTGGCGCTATTCTCTGGCTGCTGTTCAGACCCGCAAAAAACACCGCAAAAGCCCGGTAAAACAGAATCAAAGCCTGTAAAACAGATTTACACAAGGAGGTTTATATGGCAGGAACAATAGCAGTAAGCGTGGCGTTGGGATTAATCGTCGCTTCGATAATAATAAAAATGGTCGCGGATAGAAAAAAAGGCAAAACCTCATGCGGCTGCGGAAACACAAACTGCGGCGGCTGTTCCGCCTGCGGCAAAAAATAACACGGCGAATGGGCGCGCTGTACAATTCCAGTGCAGCCTGCGTTCAACTCTGTGTTGCTTCGTCCAGTTTTTAATGTTACAATGCTTTAACGGAATGTAAATTCCTAAAAACGGTTCGCACGGACGCCGCCGTTTTATAAATTCTACAGGAGAAAACAATGTCGGAAAAAGAACAGATTTTAAATGCAATGAAAGAAGCGGGAACTCCACTGAACGCCGGAAAAATCGCGGAACTTACAGGTCTTGACCGCAAGGTTGTAGATAAAACAATGGATGCGATGAAAAAAGACGGAAGCATAGTTTCGCCGGTCCGCTGCAAATGGGAACCTGCAAAATAATCCAAGTCCGCCCGCTTGAGGGCGGACTTTTTATTTCAATACGCCCTCAATTCAGATAAAAAACACATTCACGGCAAGGCAAAAACATCCACGTGTTCCCGGAGTATTACAGACGTTAAAACTATTTTCCGCGGCCTAAAACTGTAAAATCCGCGGCAGGGCTTGCAAAGGCGATTCCGCTTCCGGGAGTCGAAAGACATGGAAGTTTCTGCACGGCATCCATTATGTCCTGCGCCTTTGATTTTTCCGCCGCAATCATAATCATGTCTTTTTCTGGAACAATTTCCGCTCCAAAAAATTTTGCGTCTCCGGGCTTTGCTGTTCCCCTGGCGTTTATTATCGTTCCGCCCGTGGCTCCCGCCTTTCTTGCGGCGTCCATCGCGTCGTCGGCGTAGCCCTTGTTCACAATTATCGTAATCAATTTGTATTCTGAATTCTGTTCCATGTTTTCCTCCGAATGGTTCGTTCCTGCCTTAAAAAAATCAGTCGCGTCAAGCGTAAAAAGAACTCCAAATGGACGTTTTTTTTCCATGCTCGCCTGTATGACCGCATCCCTGATTGCGTCTTTTTTTGAATCTGAACTTACAATCATCACCAAATCTTTTGCGGAATCTCCAAAACCCAACATCTGAAGAAGTGAATTTGCCGCTGTTCCACGACCCATAAAAATCGTTCCACCAAAGGCACCTGCGTCATTGGCGGCGTGTGTTATGAATTCTCCCTGATTTCTGGGAACAACACAGAGTATCACCTTGTACGCCGTCATTTTATTTCCTCCTGCCTGTTGATTTTCTTCTTCCTGCTGAAAATGATTCCAAGAACCTGTATGGCAATCAGCGGAGTCATCGCAACAAGCGCTATGACCCCAAAAGAACTGCTTCCTTTTCCGCCTGCCTGACTTGCGCCAAGCGTAAAACTCAATACAAAGGTGGAAGTTATAGGCCCTGATGCAACTCCGCCTGAATCAAACGCAATCGCAGTAAAAAGTTTTGGACTCCACAACATAAGGACGAGCGCAAGCGCGTAACCTGGAACAAGAAGCCTCATAAGGCTGAAGCCTGCAATCGCCCTCCACATGGCAAGACCTATCGCAACCGCCGCGCCCGCGCTTAAAAATATCAGCATGAGTTTTCGTTTTATCGTTCCACCAGAAAGACTTTCAACCTGTTCAGTCAAAACCCACACAGCAGGTTCCGCGCACACAACAACGGCACCAAGAACAAGCCCCGTCGCAATCAAGACAAAGGTCCACACTCCGCCAAGTTCCGCAGCCCTTGAACCGAGCATAAAACCAAGTTCCCGTCCGGCAGGCATAAAGCCGCCGTTTACGCCAACCAGAAAAATTGTAAGTCCAAGGTAACTCCATAAAAGCCCGAACGCCATTCGTGTCAACTGTCTTGGCGGCAAATGAAGAAGCGTAAACTGGAACACCACAAGCATGAGTGCAAGCGGCGCGATTGAAAGACCCGCCTCCATTGCAAGATGAGGCAGTATCTTTACAAAAACCATAATGCCGCCTGCAGAAGCCGCGTCCTGTCCAACTGCGTTTACAGACGCTGAAAGAACGCCGCTCCTTGAAAGAACCATTCCGTAAAAAAGAACCGCCGCTATAGGTCCGATTGAAGTTATTCCTGTAAGACCAAAATTGTCGCTTGTATCGTCCCTGTGCGACCTTGAACGAACGGCACTCACACCCACGCCCAAAGCCATTATGAACGGAACTGTCATAGGTCCGGTAGTAGCGCCGCCAGAATCAAAGGCGATTCCTATGAAAGTTTCAGGCGTAAAAAAAGTCAGCGCAAAAATCAGAACGTAGCAGACTAAAAGCAGTATTTTCAGGTGAATCTGAAGGACAGTCTTTAAAAGTCCGAGCATTACAAAAATTCCAACGCCCAGGGCAATCATATAGACCATCTTTGCCTTGTTGACCGAATTGAATACAGAATGAACCTGGTTTCCAAACACCTGGATGTCCGGTTCTGCAACCGTTACCAAAAATCCTATCAAAAACGAAACGCCAAGAAGCAGAAGAAGATTTTTTTTGCTGGCAAGCGACGCCCCAATCCGTTCTCCAATCGGCTGAATTCCAACGTCAACACCCATAAGGAACGCCGCAAGTCCGACAATCAAAAGAATTCCGCCTGCAACAAACTGAACCAAAAGCGCCACACCAAGAGGAGCGACAGTCAGCCCCAGAACCACTACAATCGCCATTACAGGCAGAACGGAAGTTGCCGTTTCCTTAAATTTTTCAAGCAGATTCATTTATTTTGCCCAGCCTAGATGAACGCCTTGTAGCCTTTTTGATGGATTCCTGTAACCCAGCGCGCCGCCCATTCCTTTGCCCCGTTCAAATCATGGTCGCGGTAGTTTCCACATTCCTCAAGTGTTGTGGCTGGAATAGGTTTGTTCCACTGCGAGACCTTCATAAGCACGTTCAAAAGATGTTCCGCAACAAATTCTTCAGACTTGTCGCCAAAAATCGTAAAGTAAAATCCCGTCCTGCAGCCCATTGGACTCAAATCTATCACTCCGTCCATTTCGTCTCGGATGTATTCTGCAATCAGATGCTCAAGCGTGTGAATCGCGCCCGTCGTCATAAATTCCTTGTTGGGCTGGCAAAAACGTATGTCGAATTTTGAGACAATGTCGCCCTTTTCACCGCTTTTTTTAGCCGCAAGCCTGACATAAGGAGCGGTAACTTTTGTGTGGTCAAGATTGAACGAATCAACCTTGTAACTGCCTTTTTCGTGTTCAGCCATTTCTTCCCCCATAAAAATCTGTAAATTTTACAAGATGAATTGTAAAACTCAATTTAATCAATCAATGATTTCAAGCATTTCAAGGACCAGTGCGGAACTTTCGCGCGCGGCCTCGTCCTCGTTGAACGAATAGGTCGCCTGCACGCTGTCGTCCGCCATGTCGGATATGCACCTTAAAATCAAAAACGGAATTCCGTTCAGATAGCAGGCGTGGGCGACTGCGGCGCCTTCCATTTCGCAGCAGAGCGGAGAACAAATTTCCCTGATTCTGTCCTTTGTGTTTTTGTCCGCGATGAACTGGTCGCCGGTTGCAACACGTCCAACAAGAATTTTGCGCCCGGAATCCGCCGTTACAGAATCCGCCGTTACTGTATTGGCGTTTTCAGAAACAACGCCGTTCACATTCTCAAACGCCTTCAGCGCGGCCGCTACAAGTTTTTTGTCGGACGGAAAGGCGCTGCACTTCATCTGCGGAATTTCAGTCGGCTTGTAGCCGAACGCAACAGCCTCCATGTCGTGATAAACCGCGTCGGACGAGGCAACCATGTCAAAAATTCCAAGGTTACCGCCCATCGCGCCCGCAATTCCGGAATTTATAACAGCGTCAACGCCAAACTGAAAAATCAGCCGCTGCGCGCACAGGGCGGCGTTCACTTTTCCTACGCCGCTTTTTACAACAACAACAGTCTTTGCTGCGATTTTTCCTTCAAAAAAAACAAGGCTTCCCGCTTCGGTCCGCGCCACCTCTCCGTATTCCTTCATTTTTTCCTTCAGGAGCGAAACCTCGGTTTCCATCGCGCCAATGATTCCGATTTTATTCATCGTCGCCGACCTTTTTTACAGTTTTTTCACTGTTTCCGTCTCCGGCATTTACATTCTTCTTGGATTTTGACTCACGCACTGAAAGGACGATGAACGAAATGATCAGCATGAATCCGCATACTACAACGGCGGAATCCGCCACATTGAACGTAGGCCAGCGTTTCAGTCCGAAAATTCCAAAAAATTTCACGTCTATGAAATCCACAACACCTTCCGCCCTGAAAAAACGGTCGATGATGTTTCCAATTCCACCACCAACAATTCCGCAAATCGCCCATCGCTGAACGCCGGTAAAATCCTCGTTTCTAAGATATACGGCAACAACAATCGCAATTACAACAAGCGGAGCGATTCCAAAAAGTATGCGCCTGAACACAAGCGGCATTGCATCTCCCATGCTGAACGCAACGCCTGTGTTTGCAACGTGCACGATTCTTAACAAATCCCCAAAAAACTGATGGCCAATCGAAAACGGCGGAATGGTTTTTACAATCCACGCCTTTGTAATCTGGTCGACGATGATTACAAGAGCCGTCAAGATGAACGGCAGAAGTTTTTTTGCATTTAATTTCATATTATTCTCCCAATATGTATTTTTGCCGCAGCAATACTATAAATCTGTCGGAAAATCAATAAAGATTCCTTCTATACCAAGTTCGCGCTCAACTTTTTCACGGACCAGGTTCACCCCTACAGTTTCCGTCTGGTAATGTCCGCCAGAAATCATGTTCATTTTAGACTCCCTCACAAGATGATACACTGAATGTTCGATTTCGCCTGTAACAAACACGTCCAGCCCTTCGTCAATCGCCTGTTCAACATCTTCACTTGCGCCGCCGGAAACAATTCCAACTGTCTTTACAAGTTTTTTTCCAAAATTCAGGACTGCAAGAGGTTTTTCGCCGGGTTTTAGAATTTTTTTTGCAAGTTCCTCGACTGTAATGGGATTTTCAAGTTCTCCCTTTACACCGATGAGCATTTCACGCCACTTTCCAAATCCTTCAAGGTTCGTTAAACCAATGCGCGAGGCAAGTCCGTAATTGTTTCCACAAGGATTGTTCGCGTCAAGCGGAATGTGCATTGCGTAAAGGGCGATGTCGTTTTTTATGAACGCTGAAACGCGCCTGTAAAAGTTCGAGGTTATCGTTTGGCAGCCGCCCCAAAAAAGTCCGTGATGCACAAAAAGTAAATCCGCGCCAAGCCTTGCGGCCTCCAATACAGTCTGCTCGCAGGCGTCAACCGCATAGGCGATTTTTTTTATCTGTCTGCCTTCCGCGTCGCTGTTTTCAATCTGTATTCCGTTCCGTGAAGGGTCGCAGGAATAAAGTTCCGGGTTCAAAAAACTTCTGAAATAAACGTCCAGTTCCTTTAAAGTCATATTTCCTCCGAGTTTGAACTGTAAGAGCCGCCGCCGTCCTGTAAAGAAACCTGTACGTCCTGTGAAGAAACCTGTAAATCTTCCGGGTCCTTTTCAGCCGAATCTGTATTTTCGTGGTACGGAAGAAGATCCAGCGTTCTGCCTACAATTCCTTCAAGGCTTTTTACGTTTTTTTCATTTTCGTCCGAAAAACCAAGAATGAACGCCGCAAGCGGATCTGTAATATTGATGAATCCAAAACCGGCCGTACTGTATTCCTTGAATTCGCACAGTTTCATGGTTCCAGAAAGATTTTTTCCGTTCTGTTTTACAAAATCATCAAGCGCAATTTCGCCCATCCAGTCCGTTACAATGAACGGCATTGAATCGGGATTCTGTAATTTTACAAACTTTACGATTTCTTCGATTTCCTTTTTTGAATTATACGAAAAAAATTCTTTTTTAGCCCTGAACTGAACGGGATTTTTTCTGTATTCAAAGAGCATTGCAATCCGTCTGAAATATCTAAGATCCGCCGCGTTGTGAATCCATTTAAGGTCCTTTGAATAAAAATCCGCGCAATACACGTCGTAGCCTTTTTGAGAAAGAAGGACCATGTATGGAACGTAGGACTCGCTGTCAGCCCTTTTGTCGGAAATTATTATAATCGGTTCGGGTTTTCGCATGGACTGGTCTTCGCCTGTATATTTGTGTACAACTCCGTTTGAAAGCCTCAGGTCCTGTGTTTTTTCAAAGCCTGAATTAAAACTTCCTGTAATACGAAAAATCTCTTTTTTCACACCGTAATTTGAAGGTGTAATTTTTGAAGGCAGAAAGTGCAGCAGAAGCACAGTTTCTGCGATTGCAACAAGCAGAACAAGAATCGCCGCGATTTTAAATGCCGGACTGTAATGGTCAACGTAAAGCCCTGAACAAAAACGCAGCATAGCGCGGAAATTTATGATTGTGGCGAAAACAGAAATTGCAAGAAGCGTTATGGAAAAAATGTCCGCGTTCCACGCCAAAATCTGAAGCACCGAAACAACAAGGCATACAGGCGCAAGAAGTGTGAGCGAGTCAACTTTTCCATATTTAAGAAAGAAAATCCTGCTGCAGTTTATTATTAAAAGACATAAAATCAGCAGTTCACCAAGTACCGAACTTCCCATAATGCATAATCTTATCTGAATTCGCCTTAATCTTCAATGTAAATAAATTTGACGTTTTTGTGATTTTTGCGCCGCTGAACATTACAAACTTGAGTGTTGCGTGCTTGTCGAACTTGCGCCGCCGCACCCTGCATGACAAATCCAGCGATTTTGTGCAACTGTAAATGAAGTGCCTGCCAGAGCGCATGGGCGCGGCATTACAAAGATGAATGAATCGGCTTTGGGTTTCCCGTAAAAAAAATACGCAGGTTGATTTTTATGTACGCGCAGGCTTCCCTTAGATAGCCGTGCGGCGCGTAAAGGAGCGGAGTTTTTGAGGCGAGTCCGTAAAACTCGCTGTAGCCAATGCGTTTTGCAAGACGTTCCGCCCTGGCAAGGTGTATGTCGCTTGTTATAATCATTACAGGACTTGCCGTTATTTCTTCAATTGATTTTTTTTCGTGGTCGGCAAGAACTTTTGCGCTCAACTGAAAATTCTGAATCGTGTCTTTGGCACTGTCTTCTTCAAGCACCCTTTCTTCCGGAATTCCAAGTTCAACAAGATAGGACTTTAAAACAGTGGATTCCGGACATGGCAAAAATGAAAGTTTTCCGCCGGTTACAACGGCGATTGTCCGGGTGTTTTTTTTCATGTAATCCGCGGCAAGTTCCACCCTGTTTTTTACGTTCCTTGAAAGTTTTGCGTCTTTTGTAATTCCACCGCCAAGCACAATTACGTATTTAACATTTTCATTTCCGCTCGCTATTTTTGGAAGGCGTATGAACACGATGTTCACGGCAAGAACCGCACAGGCAATACAGATTGAAGCGCATATTGCGATTTTTATTTTTTTTCCGATACGCGTCCAGATTCCGTGTTTTCTTGCAAAAATCAATGCCACAAACAAGAACGAAAACAAAAGCCAGACCATTGAAAAGCCCGTAACAGTTCCCAAAAACGTTCCAGGAGAAAACACACACAGCGATACAAAATAGGCCGCGCAAAGAAACGCCATTACGCCGTAAAAAATCACTGCAGGAGGCATCAGTCTGCCTTGTTCTGATTCAGTTCGTGTTCCGTCTTTATTGACTGGTCTTCCGTCATAAACTCGCTGTTCTGTGAGATTTTCTTTATGACGGCACGGTTTGTGTAATGAATCACTGTAAAAAATCCAATCATAAACGAATAGGCGACCGCCAAAAGCACCGAAGCCTTTTCTTTTTCAAGGAAGGTTGAAAGCATTACAGTCACGCACATTAAAATCTGAATCGAGCCAATCATGTACAGAATCTGGTTTTTGTCAAAGCCCAGGTTCAGAAGTTTGTGGTGCAGGTGCGCCTTGTCGGGACTCATTATCGGTCTGTGGTCTCGCAGCCTGCGCCAGATTGCGGCGATTGTATCCATCATCGGAAACGAAACCAATACAAGCATCATGGGAAATTTATTGAATTCGTAGTCGGTTTTTGTGGCGTAAAGCGGAATGCTCGCAATTATAAAGCCCAGGCACTGACTTCCGCCGTCGCCCATGAATATCCTTGCGTTTGGGGCGGGCCAGTTGAACATCAGAAAGCCAAGAATAGCCGCCGCAAGTATGAGGGAAACTATTGTTCCGCCCGCAAAAGAATTTCTCAACACAAAACCGATTGTAACAAGGGCGGTGAACGAAAGCGTTCCGCAAAGTCCGTCAAGACCGTCTATCAGGTTGTACGCGTTTATGATTCCAAGAACCCAGCAGAATGTAAGAATTACAGCGACAGGAACAGGCAGAACCCAGCCAAAAATCTGTCGGAATCTGAATCCGTTCAGCACTACAATTCCCGTGGCAACAATCTGCACGAGCAGTTTGAAGATGGCGCGCATTTCAACGATGTCGTCGATTATTCCAAAAATAAAAATTATAAATCCTGCAGCCAAAATCGAAACTGCGTGTCTTGAGGCAAGGTCGGGCTGTATTATTCCGCATATTACAGTGGAAACCATGAATGAAAGAACTATTGCAATTCCGCCAAGCCGTGGAATGTTTCCCGAATGTATTTTTCGCGCGTTCACGGAATCGTAAAGGCTGAATTTCTTGCAGAATTTTATGGTAAGCGGTATCAAACCAAGACTCAACAAAAACGAAACCGCCGTAAAAATCCAAGTAATTAA
>JBHAFG010000004.1:0-3353 GCA_041855945.1 Treponema sp.
ATATCGTAAACAATACATTTCCGACTCCGTGCCGCCAGTGTGTGGTGATGGAAGACGGCAGATTGAGCGTGTGCGGACGCTGCATTGAAGTTCCAGGCCTGTGTGAAAAATGCGGATACTGGTTTGTAGCCGAATACACCCTGCTTTTTAAAGGGAATCTGAAGGTGATTTTTGAAGTTTTAAAGACTTATCTAAAATTTGTATAGATTGGGGGTTTGAAAAAATGAGTTTTATTACGAGCGTTTCAAGAATGTGGCTTACAAGGTCCTTTACGCCTTTTACGTTTACAGGCGACTCCGACGATTTTTTGGATTACGGCGAACTTGAAAACCTTGGACTTTACGTGCACATTCCTTTTTGCAGGAAGATATGCAGTTTCTGCCCATACTGCAAGCAGGTCATGGACGAAAAACTCTGCGATTCCTACATTGATTCGCTTTTAAAAGAAATTGAAAAAGTCGGAGGGCAGTACAGTAAATCTTCCGATAAAAACGTAAATGCGCCCGGTTCCCGCAAAAAAAAATCTGAGGACTCAAGGATTTGCAGTGAGGGTTTTAAAGTCCGCTCCGACAGAAAAAAAATTACAAGCCTTTATTTTGGAGGAGGAACGCCCGCCCTCGCTTCAAGGCGTATAAAAGAAATCATAGACTGCATCAAAAAATATTTTTACATTACAGAAGGAATCGGGCTTGAACTCCATCCCGAAAACGTCACCGTTCAAACCTTGACTGAACTCAGGGATGCGGGCGTTACAAAAATCAGCATAGGAATCCAGTCGTTCAACGATAAATTTTTACAGATTCTTGGAAGGGGCAGAACAGACTGTTCCGCAATGTTTGACGCCCTGAAAAAAGTCAGGTTTGAAACCGTGAGCATGGATTTTATCTTTGCGCTTCCAAACCAGACAGTCGAAGATTTGAAGGAAGACATTGAAAAGGCTTTTTCAAACGGAGCGAACCACATTGCAATCTATCCTTTCATTGATTTTTCCTTTGCGCCGTCTAAAGTTCCCGCCATGTCAAAGAAGAAAAAGCATAAACTTTTGGACGAAATAACAGACTTCTGCGCCCTGCATGGCTACAGGCGGGATTCAATCTGGACTTTCTCAAACGACGCGGATGCAAAATATTCTTCGATGACTCGTGAAAACTTTTTGGGTTTCGGATGTTCTGCAACAACTCTTCTAAAAGATCAGTTCAAGGTGAACACTTTTTCCGTAAAGGAATACATAAAACGTCTTGAAGAAGACCGGCTTCCTACGGCTTTGACAACAAGGTTTTCCTTAAGAAAACGTATGATTTACTATCTTTTTTGGGCATTGTACACCACGAGCCTTGATCCCTTGGACTTTGAAAAATTTTTTGGCGTAAAACTTGAAAAAATGTACGGTCTTGAATTCGCCCTTGCAAGGGCGGTTGGATTCATGTGCAAAAAAAACGGTAAATATCAACTTACAAAAAAGGGCTGTTTTTATTACCACCACTACGAAAACTTTTACACCCTTTCATACATCGACAGGATGTGGGGCTTGATGAAAAACGAGGCCTTCCCCGATGGAATGAAACTGTAGGGGATTTTTCCATTTCAGGAGGCGCCGTGCAATGCTCCATGCAACGCGTGTTCAGGCTGCGTTCTGGCGGCGTTCTGGCAGTGGTCTTTTGCTTGGATTTTCACTATACTCTTTTTCATATGGCCAATATTTTTAACAACGACAAGATTGTGATCCGTGGGGCGAGGGAACACAACCTCAAGAACATCGACATCGAGATTCCAAGGAACAAGCTGGTTGTGATTTCGGGGCTTAGCGGTTCTGGAAAAAGTTCGCTCGCGTTCGACACGCTTTTTGCGGAAGGGCAGCGGCGTTATATGGAAAGCCTTTCGTCGTACGCGCGTCAGTTTTTGGGCACGATGGACAAGCCCGACGTGGACCTTATAGAGGGGCTTTCTCCTGCAATTTCAATCGAACAGAAAAGCACAAACAAAAATCCGCGTTCAACCGTTGGAACTATAACCGAAATATACGACTACTACAGGCTTCTTTTTGCAAGGACGGGACACGCGCATTGTCCTTCCTGCGGACGGGAAATACAGGAGCAGGGCGTAGACCTCATAATCGACACGATTCTTGGCTGGGGCGAGGGAACAAAAATACAGATTCTGGCCCCGGTGATACGCGGAAAAAAAGGAGAGCATGCAAAAATCATAGAGGACGCAAAAAAATCAGGTTTTGTCCGCGCAAGGATTGACGGCGTTGTAACAAGCCTTGAGGACGGCGTCAAACTTGACAAGCAGAAGAAGCACACGATTGAAATAATTGTAGACAGGATTGTTCTTGGCGCTGATTCAAGGAAGCGTCTTTCAGACAGCGTTGAAACCGCCCTTTCAAGCGCAAACGGAATAATAACGGTTACCCGTCAGAATGATGACGGGGAGGACGAAGTTTTTTTCAGCCAGAAGAACGCCTGTCCAGACTGCGGAATTTCAATTCCGGAATTACAGCCGCGTCTTTTTTCATTCAACAATCCTTTTGGCGCCTGCCCGGAATGTACGGGTCTTGGCGAAAAAATGGAATGGGACATGGAAAAAATAATTCCAGACAGGTCCAAGAGTTTCAACGAGGGGGCGCTCGTCTTTTACAATCCTGAAAGCGAATGGAACCGTTCCATGTTCCTTGCAGTTTCAGAGGCGGCGAACTTCACGCTCGACACTCCATTGAGCAGTCTTTCCGGCGAGCAGGCGGATTTTCTTATGAACGGAAATCCTGGAAAAAAGATAAAGTGGATTTACAAAAAGCAGAGCGGCGAGGGCTATTCAGAGTACAACAGGCCCTGGACGGGAGTTCTGAACGACATGAAGCGCAGGCACGACGAGGCCTGGGGTCAGTCGCAGAGGGAACGCATGGAAGAAAAATTCATGTCGGTGTCGGAATGTTCAGGCTGTCATGGAAAAAGGCTTCGCGCAGAGGCTCTTGGAGTTACAGTCGGCGGAAAAAACATATTTGAACTTTCTTCGTTGAGCGTGCTTGATTCAATAAAATTTTTTGATGAACTTGAACTTTCTGAAAACGAGGCAAAAATCGCCTCGCAGGTTTTAAAGGAGATAAAAAACAGGCTTTCCTTCCTTAAGAACGTTGGACTTGACTACCTTACGCTTGAACGCGAGGCTGGAACTTTGAGCGGCGGAGAGGCGCAGCGCATCCGTCTTGCCACACAGATTGGCTCCGCACTTTGCGGCGTCATGTACATACTGGACGAACCTTCGATAGGTCTACACCAGAGGGACAACCAGAAGCTTATAGACACCCTGACGTATCTAAGGGACCAGGGAAATTCCGTGATTGTGGTGGAACACGA
>JBHAFG010000005.1:0-8009 GCA_041855945.1 Treponema sp.
ATGCCCATTGCAGCACGGACATCCTTAAAAACTGTGGCGGAATCTACTCGGAGATTGCGTCAGCCGGACAGCTTGAAGCGCAGGCGCCGCAGCTGATACAAGAACCAGCGTCGATCACCCTTACGTCGTTCGACTCCGAGATTGCCTCTACAGGACAATCAGGCTCGCACGCGCCGCAGTTGACGCATTTTTCCGCATCAATTTTGTATGCCATAACAAACTCCTATGGAACGGAATCCTGAAATTCCGCTCCGTGTTAAGCGTTCCCGTAAAAAATACAATGTCTGCAACGCAAACCGGAAGGAAAGACACCCCTCCCAACTTCCTACGGATTCAGTAAATATACATTGAATCCGCCCAAAACACAATTGATTGGACGCCCGAATTTTAAAGTTTTTCAAAAAGAGCGGGCGACAAAAAAAACTGGACCTTCTTTTCATGCCTGGAAATGTATTTTTTTTCTAAAATTTTCTAAAGATTTTCCTGCATGAGGTCGATATTTAAAATGTCAAGGGCATTTTCCCCTCCCACCCATGCCCTTGGCTGCCTGATGGGCATTGGCACGGTTCTTACCGTGCCTTTTTTTTCGAATCATTTTCTTAAAACCTTCATTCATTGACACGAAAAACATATTTTTCTATTATAGGGCTGTTATGGAAAAAATTAAAAAGTCGACGATCGCATGGCTTTCGGTTCTGCTTTTCGCCTCGATTTTCATTGGCTGCGGACTTGGCTGGATGCTTTCTGAGACACGGAACATCAAGAACACAGAATTTCTTACATCGCTTGACACCGCGCTTCCGACCAAACTTCTGGACATAAACGGAGAACTCATAACGGAGTTCGCCTCGGATGAAAAACGCGAAATAATAAGCCTGAACAGACTTCCACAACACATGCTGGACGCCCTTCTTACAAGGGAGGACAGGATCTTCTATTCCCACAAGGGATTCAGTTACAGGGCGCTTTTCCGGGCTGTGTTCGGAAAACTTACAGGACGTTCGCTTGGAGGAGGCTCCACGCTGACGCAGCAGATTGCGGGAACGATATACGCCGACCGCTCCGACATGTCGATAATGCGAAAGGTCAAGGAACTCTGGTGGGCGATTCAAATGGAGCGCAGATACTCAAAGAACGAGATTCTTGAACTCTACCTGAACAAGATTTACTTTGGCGGCGGAACTTACGGCGTGAACGCCGCCTCCAAGTACTATTTCGGACACAACGCCTCTCAGATTACGCCCGCCGAGGCCGCAATTCTTGTAATACAGCTTTCAAACCCGGCGTTCTACAATCCGTTCGACCATCCGAACCGCGCGATGGAAAGGCAGAAGGACGTGCTGAACTCAATGGTCAGGGCGGGCTACGTTGGACGGGAGCAGGCAAACGACTCCTTCGAGGACTTCTGGGCGGACTTCGACTACACAAGGACAAGTTCATCCGCGTACATGATGAGGGACGACAGGGCCCCGTGGTTCAGCGAATACGTAAGACGAGAACTTGGCGGAATGATATACGGAAGCCAGAACATATACACAAGCGGATTTACAGTAAACACGACGCTCAACCTGAGCCACCAGAAGGCGGCGCAGGAATCAATGGACGAATGGATACGGATTGCGAACAAGAGATACCAGGAGGAACATTCAAGCCGTTCAAGCATAGCGTACAGCACCTACATTCCAATGACTGAACTCATTTCGCTTGTATTCAACATTCCTGGCCTCAAGGTTGGCTCGCAGCGTTCCGAGGCCATATCAAAGTCGACGTACCTTTCCCGCATAAATCCGATTGTAGACGTGTTCTCCCTTCTTGGAGGAATCGAAAACCTGAAAATCGATCTTGTGAACAAGGCGAACACAAAGACAAAGAAGGAAAACGAAAAGACCACCATAGAGGGAACGATGATTTCCCTTGAAAACGAAACCGGCTACATAACGGCCCTTGTTGGAGGCTCCAAGTACGACTCTGAAAACCAGTTCATACGCGCGACCCAGGCGAGGCTGCAGCCGGGCTCCACGTTCAAGCCCCTCTACTACACCGAGGCGATAAACTCAAGGAAATTCACGCCGACGTCCATAATCTCGGACACTCCCGTAGTGTTCCACACCGCGGACGGAAAACCATACATCCCTCAGAACTTCCAGGGCGAATGGCTTGGAAACGTTCCTCTTTACTACGCGCTAAAAACCTCGATGAACGTTCCGTCGCTTAAGATTCTTGACGGAATAGGATTCGAGGCCGCAATAGACAGGGCGGTCTCCCTTCTTGGCATTTCAAAGGAAGAACTTGGAAGCCGCGGATTCGTTCCAGGCTACCCTATAGGGCTTGGCGTATGCTCCGTGCGGCCCATAGAACTTGCAAGGGCGTATGCGGTCATAGCAAACGGCGGAAAAACCGTAACACCAATGGCGATACGCACCGTTGAAGACAGGGATGGAAACCTCGTACTGAATCCTGAACGAGAGATACGAGAATCTCAGCTTTCAAAGGGAGAACAGATACAGGTGATTCCCCCACAGACCGCGTTCGTGATGACCAAGATGATGGAACACACAGTCCAGTCGGGAACGCTCTGGCGCCAGAAGGAAAAGTTCATATACAGGACTGACGAAGGAAAAAAATACACGATGCCGGTGGCAAGTAAAACAGGAACAACCCAGAACTGGGCTGACGCGTGGGCCTCGGGCTTCTCGCCTTACTACACTTCCACATTCTGGTTTGGCTTCGACAGGCCGGGACAGTCTCTTGGACTCAAGATAACGGGCGCGACCCTGGCGGGATTCGCATGGGGAGACTACATGAGGGAAATACACAAGGACCTCATGGCAAAGGACTTCCCGCAGCCTCTTGACGGCGTAATACAGGCGAGGGTGTGTTCAGAAAGCGGCGGAATTCCAACTGCGGGCTGCGAGGGACACCTCACAACGCAGTGGTATCTTGAAGGCACGCAGCCGACCACGATATGCACTGTACATTCATCGACGTCATCGTCGTCGCTTGCAATCTCAAGGCTCAAAGGCGAAATGTACAAGTCGGGGCAGCGTCTCACAGAAAGGATAGACACCACGCCGCTTAAAATAAACCTTGACTTTTTGAAGCCTGGATATGAGAATTCAAAAGGCGAAGAAAAGCCGCAGGAATCCGTAAAGGAGCCTGAAAACTTCGACTTCAACTTCCTGATGGAATAGGCGGACCTTTAAAATGCTTGTAAACATAGACGACATAAAGATAAAAAAACGCGTGCGTCAGGATCTGGGCGACCTTGACAGCCTCAAGGACAGCCTGAGGACGTACGGACTTTTAAATCCCATAACACTGAACAGGAATTACGAACTCATCGCAGGACAGAGGCGTCTGACCGCGGCAAGACAGCTTGGCTGGACGAACATAAACGCCGTCATAATCGACAACCTGAACGAAATTGAAGAACTTGAAATGGAGATGGAAGAAAACAACCAGCGAAAGGAATTCACCTCGGAGGAACTCCTTGAGGGCTACAGGCGTCTTGAAAAACTTCGCCACCCGTCTACTGCAATGAGGCTCTTAGGCGCGCTGAAAAAATTCTTCGCGCGGATAAAATCACTTTTTTCAAAAAAATAGGCCGGGGTTTTACGCCCCAGCCATGAACACTCCAATCCGTAAAGACTATATTTCCGCGAGGAAGTACTTTTTCTTTCCCCTGCGGAATATTATGACCTTCCCCTCGATCGCCATGTCCCTTGTTATCATCTTGGACTCGTCGGTCAACACCTCTCCGTTTACGGATATTGCGTTCGACCGTATGAATTCCCTTGCCTCCCTCTTTGACGAGGCGATTTTGTTTTCAACAAGCACGTCAACCACCGGACCTTCATTTTCAAGACGGAACGTTGGAACTCCGCCCATTCCGGACCTTATATCCTTCACTGAAAGTCCTGAAAAATCCCCTGCGAAAAGTTTCTGGCTTACAAGAACTGCGTTGTCAGCCTCTTCCTTTCCGTGTATGTCCTTTACAACCTCCCATGCAAGAATCTTCTGCGCGATTCTGCTTTCAGGCTCCTTCATCTGGCTTTCAAACGTTTCTTCTATCTCTTCTTTTGTAAGGAACGTGAACACCTTGAGGTATTCAAGAACCTTTGCGTCGTCCGTGTTTATGAGGTACTGGTATATCTGGTAGGCGGATGTTTTTTCCCTGTCAAGCCACAGGGCGTTCCCCTCGGATTTTCCGAATTTCTTTCCTGAAGAATCAAGAATCAGCGGCATGGTGAACGCGTACGCCGTCCTGTCAAGCATTTTACGTATGAGGTCTACTCCCGTGGTGATGTTCCCCCACTGGTCGCTTCCAGCCACCTGCATTATGCAGTCCTTTTCGCTGTACAGGTGAACGAAGTCGTAGCCCTGCATGAGCATATATGAAAATTCCGCGTATGTGATTCCCGTGTCAAGGCGGCGCTGTATTATGTCCTTTGAAAGCATATAGTTCACGTTGACGTACTTTCCAACGTCTCGCAGGAAATTCAGGAACGTGTAGTCCTTAAGCCAGTCGTAGTTGTCAACAAGTTCCGCCTGTGGAACAATCGCAGAAACCTGGGCGCGTATCCCCTCGATGTTCCTGTTTACAGTTTCTTCTGAAATAATCTCGCGCTCGGCGGTAGGTCGTGGATCTCCGATGCGTCCGGTTGCCCCTCCGCAAAGGAGCACGGGGTGGTGCCCCGCGTTGGCAAGTCGTTTTGCCATGCAGAGCGAGGAATAGTGTCCGAGGTGCAGGCTGTCGGCGGTAGGATCTGTTCCCCAGTAAAAGCTGAACGGACTTCCGTCAAGCGTCTTTTTCAGTTCTTCCTCATCGCCTGCGACATCCTTTATAAGGCCGCGCCATTTCAAATCCTCAAACAACGTCATCTGTAAAACCTCTGTATAAAATCAAGTGCGGAAATTATAGTTGATTGAAAATTCTATTGCAATACGGAACGGATTTTTTTTGACGCGCACGGACGGGGCTGGATTTTTGCATGAACGACGAGGCGGCGGCGGGAGTGTTTTTCCTCCCTGTGTGAAAAAAAACATTACACGGATTTGTTCAGTTTTACGGATATTAAATCATAACTTTGGATTGTCCGTTTTACGGAAGGAGTCTTATACTCAAGGCATGCAAGCAGAATTACATTCTGAAAAACATGATTCCTGAAGGAAAATTATGAAAAAAACAGTTTTATTTGCGATGGCAGCAATTTCAGCCCTGACTCTTTTCGGCTGCTCTAAAAAAGCAGAAACAAAACAGACCGCCTCTGATGAAAAGAAACTTGTCGTCTGCGGTTCAAACACGGAGGCTCTGGTTACAGCCATGCTGGCCGTCTTTGGGCAGGAACAGGAATCAAGGTTGAATATCTTTCAATGGGAACGGGCGAGGCCCTCAAACGAATTGAAACAGAAATAAACAATCCCCAGGTTGACGTGGTGTGGGGCGGTTCTCTCGGCGCCATAAAAACAAAAAAGAATATGTTCGCCGACTACACCTGCGCGAATGTAAGGAAGTTTTTTTTGCGGAGTACAGGAATGTGGACGGAAACCTTACACGTTTTTCCAGCATCCCATCCGTAATAATGGTGAACACCGACCTTATAGGAAATGTAAAAGTAAATGGATATGCAGATTTGTTGAATCCCGCATTGAAGGGAAAAATCGCTTTTGCAGACGGAGAATATACAGTAGGACCAACATTCGAACAGGGCGCCGTTCAGTATGCCGTCGCAGGTTCTCCTGTTGAAATCAAGTATATGGAAGAAGGCGTTATTTTTAGATGCGATGGCATTTACATCGTAAAGAACTGCCGTCATCTTGAAAGCGCAAAGGCATTTGTAGACTGGGCGACAAGCAAACAGGCACAGACGATTCTCAGTGAATCACAAAACAGACGAAGCATCCGTAAAGATGTTCCTTCGCCATCAAACATGGAAAGCATGTATACAATCAATGTAATCACAGACGATGAAGATTATTCTTCCGCCCACAAGACTGAATGGATTGCAAAATTCAAGGATATTTACACCGAATAAACGTCATCTTTTGATTTAGGAGAATTTCTTTATGAGCGTGTCTATAAACGTTGACCATGTGATAAAAGCGTACAAGGACAATCCCGAAAAGCCTTAATACCAGACCTGTCGGTTCAGATTAAAAACGGAGAATTCTTTACGCTTCTTGGACCTTCCGGCTGTGGAAAAACGACACTTCTTCGCATGATTGCAGGATTCAACAGCATTGAAGGCGGAACAATAGCGTTTGATTCGCAGGTGATAAACGACATTCCGGCGCACAAGCGAAACATCGGCATGGTGTTCCAGAGTTACGCGGTTTTTCCTCATCTTACTGTAAGACAGAATGTGGAATACGGACTTAAAATTCGAAAACTTGAGAAAAACGAACTGAAAAAACGTGTCGATGAAGTTTTAAAGTCTGTAAAAATCGAGGAATACCAGGACAGGCTTCCAGAACGGCTTTCAGGCGGACAGCAGCAGCGTGTGGCACTTGCAAGGGCCATTGTAATTCATCCGCAGGCGCTTCTGATGGACGAACCGCTTTCAAATCTTGACGCAAAACTCAGAATTGAAATGCGGGGCGCAATCAGAGATGTACAAAAGCAGATTGGCATTGCAACAGTGTATGTAACGCACGACCAGGAAGAAGCCCTCGCCATTTCAGACAGGATTGCCGTAATGAAAGACGGAATCATTCAGCAGATTGGAACGCCAAAAGAAATTTATGCAAGGCCATACAACACATTTGTTTCAACTTTTATAGGTCATTCAAATTTGTTTTATGGAACAATCAGAAAAGGCGACGGCATTTCCGTTGAGTTTTCCAACGGCTTTAAAATCAAGATGGACAACATTGAAAATTCTGTAAAAGACGGACAGAAAGTTGTAGTTTCGATTCGTCCGGAAGAATTTTCAATCTCAAAAAATGGACTGAAATGCAAGATTTCCAACTCAACGTTTCTTGGAAAATACACGAATTATGTCCTTGATTTTGAAGAAGGCATGTGTCTTGAAAATCAGGCGGGCATAGAATTCTCGCAAGATTCAGGACATTCGGATCATATCTACAGCGCCGGCGAGAGCATAAGTCTTGAACCAAATCCGGCAAAAATCAATGTTTTTACGGAAGATATGGAACGCAGCTTGATAAAAGAGGTGGAACGTTTTGCTTAACACGAAAAAAATCAGGTTCGATTTCTGGAACCTCATTACAATCTGCGTAATATGTACTTTCGCAATGTTTTTGGTTTATCCACTTTTGACGCTTTTTGCAGGCGGCTTCAAGGACACTGAAACAGGAGCGTTTACTTTTGCAAATTACGCGCGGTTCTTCTCCCGCAAGTATTATTTTTCCGCACTGTTGAATTCTTTTAAACTTACATTCTGCGTAACGTTTTTTGCAATTCTTCTTGGACTTCCCCTCGCCTACTTCATGTCGTTCTACAAAATCAGGGGAAAAGCCCTGCTGGAAATTATGATTATCGTTTCAATGATGAGTCCAAACTTCATTGGCGCGTATTCGTGGATTTTAATGCTTGGACGGAACTGAATGTTTTTTACGCGCATATCAGTGCAGGCTTTTTAAAGCGCCCGTATTCTAAAAGCAAAGGCATTCCGCTATAATCACGGAATGAAAAGATTTTTTTTTGCGGCGCTTGTGCTTTTTTTTACGGCTGAATGTGGTTTTTCACTTGCAATAGGAGGAAGCGTAAATTTCCAGCCGAGTTTTTTTCTTGACGGACGGAAAGGTACGGCTTCGGGCGCAAGTTTTTCGCTTAAACCTGACGGAACGGACGTATACATTGAAGTTTCCACGCTCTGGAATTTTGAAAGTGGAACTGAAGGCGGATATTTTTCCATGTCCGCGGCCGCGGATTTAAGGCTTTTTGAGGCTCAGATTATACCAAACGTGAACTTTTTTGCAGGCGCAGGGGCAAAAATCGGGGCGGAAGATTTATTTGGAGATTCAAGTTTTTCAGCCGCTCCACGGGC
>JBHAFG010000006.1:0-14284 GCA_041855945.1 Treponema sp.
AGATACTTCTGTCCTGCACGGAACATCAATGTCAGACTTTAAATCTGCCCTGTAGCCGCTGCAGGATGAATCGTTTATTCTCAGAAACAGTTTTGAGTTTCCGTCTATTTGAGCCTGCCTTTCCGCATCGAATGTATCGGGATCAAGATAGTAACAGTTCCAGTGAGAATCTTCGTTTGGAACGCTCTGATCGTTTACAAAAGAAATCCCTGCCCAATGATACAATGGATGTCTACAGGTTTTCAGAACCTTGTCTTCTTGAGAAGAATCACGAAGTGTAAAAGAAATTCCAGAAAGAGCGCCTTTCACCCTTTCATCTGTATCTCCATGTATATTTGCATCATCTTTTGATGAATCGTACAAGTATACGCATGAAGAAAACGATTCCCACGTTGGGCGAGTGTCACAGGAAGCAAGAAAAACAATCAAAGCAGAAATACATGAAATTACAATTATATTTTTTTTCATTTTACCCTCCGTATATCGGTAAAAGTTTTTTATACTGGTATCTGAATCGACCTTAGCCCGAATTACAATTCAAGATCAACAGTTTTTATGTGCTTTTTGCGAATTTTCTTTTTAAATTTTAAAGAAATTTTAGAATTCAATTTGTTTTCCGAACCGCTTTTCCGTATCGCTCCGCCGTGATGCACCTATTTATAAAAAAAATACACCGACTTCTATCTGAAAACACGCCGAGAATTTTCAAAAACTTCCCAATAACCGCAATGACAGCACGGAAGAATCTTTCCAGTTGAACAAAGCCCTTTATTCCGTGTATAGTATACGCGTATGGCGGACAAAAAATTTACAGTTTTAGACATGATTGAACTGGACCTCCCAGGCCATGACGCTCTGGAACTGAAGTGCATAGGCGGCAGGCGTGGACTTCCTCGTGAAATCGCCGTTCCAGACATAAACCGTCCGGGGCTTGCCCTTTCGGGCTTTTTTGACGCGTTCGCGCACAAGCGTGTGCAACTTTTTGGACGCGGAGAAGCCGCCTATCTGCAAAAACTCCACGACGAACATAAAATCGAAAGCCTGCGGACTCTGTTCGACTATAAAATTCCCTGCTGTGTATTTTCAAACAACCGCGAACCTCCGCCTGAATTCTTCCAGTTTGCGGAAGAAGTGTGCTGTCCGATACTGCAAACTCCGCTTGACACTACAGACTTTACATCAAGGCTCATACGTGTGTTTTCAAACATATTCGCTCCGCGTAAATCAATACACGGAGTCCTTGTGGAAGTATACGGTATTGGAATCCTTCTTACAGGACATTCGGGCGTAGGAAAAAGCGAAACTGCGCTTGAACTTGTTGAACGCGGACACCGGCTTGTGGCTGACGACATAGTCGAGGCAAGGTGCGTAAACGGAAACATGGTTCTTGGCAGGGGGCCGAACTCACTCATAAGCCACCACATGGAAATCCGCGGACTTGGAATAATAAACGTTTCGCAGTTGTACGGAGTTGGCGCGATTCGGGACCAAAAAGAAATACAGCTTGTAGTCCAGCTTGAAGAATGGGATCAGAACAAGGCGTACGACCGTCTTGGCGTGGACCAGAAATACATAGACATTCTTGGAGTGAAAATTCCCGCGATAGACATTCCCGTCCGTCCCGGTCGAAACCTTCCAATAATAATCGAAGCCGCAAGCATGAACGAACGGCTTAAAAATATGGGCTACAATTCTGCCCGGGAGTTCAACCAGAACGTCCTAAAATGGATTGAAAATGGAGAAGCCCAGTCCACATACATGGGCAACGACGAATCGTATTAAACACAAGGAAGAAGGAACAGACTATGATCGAAAAACTGCTTACAGTCAAGAACCGTGCGGGAATACACGCGAGGCCTGCTGCAATCATCGCGCAGACGGCGAACAAATTCGCCTGCGAGGTTATGATTTCCAAGGACGACACGACGGTGAACGCAAAGTCAATTATGGGAGTCATTACAATGGCCGCCGGCTACAACACTGTTCTTACACTGAAAACAGAAGGAGCGGACGAAAAAGAGGCGGCTGAAACAATCGAAGCCCTCTTTGAGTCAAAATTCGAGGAGGACTAGATGAGGGAAATAACTGAACGCCAGAAGGAAGTCCTTTCATTCATTGCAAAGTCCACAGAAGAAAACGTCTATCCTCCGACAGTCCGTGAAATAGCGGAACACTTCAGTATTTCTTTACGCGCGGTTCAGGACCACATCTCCGCCCTGCAAAAAAAAGGCTATCTTTCAACTGAACAGAAACGTTCACGTTCCATAAAGGTCATAAAGGACGAACGCGAAAAAGAGCCAAAACTTTTTGTAGACAGGATTCCGCTTTTGGGAACGGTGGCCGCAGGAAGACCTCTTTTGAGCGAGGAAAACCTTGACGGCTATGTAAATCTTACCGAGCCTTTCATACGTCCGGGAAAAAGTTACTTTGCGCTCAGGGTGCGCGGAACCAGCATGATAGACGCCGGAATCCTTGAGGGCGACCTTGCCATAATAGAACAGACTTCATACGCCGCCGACGGACAGATTGTCGTTGCGGTTCTTGACGACGCCATAACTCTAAAACGCTATTACAGGGAAGCGACGCGCATAAGGCTTCAGCCTGAAAACCAGGCGTTCCAGGCGATATACACGCAGAACGCAAGGATTGTTGGAGTTCTTGCAAACCTTGTGCGGACTTACTAGTCGGAGAAAAAAATGTCTTGTCCGGTTTTTCTTTACACAGGTCCAGAAATTGGAGAAAAAAACGATTCAATCAAAAACATAAAGTCCACGCTTTCCAAAAAATACGGACAGGTCGAGGAACACCTTTTTTATGCGGGAGAAACTCCGCCCGCCGAATACCTTGCGATTCTCCAGAACGAAAACCTTTTTTCCGATTCTACCTGTGTTGTTTTAAAGAACGCAGAGGCGATAAAAAAAATTGACGAAATACAGATGATTCTTGACTGGATTGGTTCTGAAAATTCAGGAAAGAACATACTGATTCTTGTTTCGGACGAATATTCTGTAAGCACAAAGATTGAAAAGGCCGTTCCGCCTTCAAACAAGAAGGTTTTTTGGGAACTTTCACAGGAGCGCAGGGCGGACTGGATTCGTTCATTCTTCTCAAAAAACGGATATACAATAGAAGACGACGCTGTGGATTCGATTCTTGAAATGCTTGAAAGCAACACGGAGACGCTGAAAAATGAATGTGGGCGTTTTCTTGTAATTTTTGAAAAGGGCCGCCGTATAAGTTCCGACGACGTTGACTCGGTGCTTTTCAGTACAAGGGAGGAGAACGCGTTCACTCTTTTTGACGCGATGACGGATTACAGTTCCGCGGTGCAGGAAAGACTTGAGCGCGCCCTTGTGATTCTTCAAAAAATCAGGCTTTCAAAGGAAAACCAGTCGTTCCTTGTTCTTGCGGGTCTTGCCTCGTGCTTTAGAAAACTCATTTCATACCACAGGCTTTTGTCCGCGGGCGAAACGGACGATTTCAGCCTGAAGAAGGGCGGATTTTCAAGCAAAAAAATGAAGGCGCAGTACGCAAGGGCGGCAAGAACCTGGAATACAGGTCAAAGCCACGCGATTCTTGCGTCAATATCCGCCTGCGATATGTCGATAAGGACCGGCGGACAGGCGCTAGAGGATGTTTACCTTCAAAAGTTGCTGTATGAAATCGTCGTAAAAAAAGGGGCTGCAAGTTCCGTGTACGAGGACTAGCCAAAGTCCTTTTGTATTACAGTCCTAGTTCCTTTATTTTTTCACCGAGGGCTTTTATTTCTTCGTCTGTGAGCGTTACGCCCTTTCCCATTTTTTGATGGTCTGGAGACCAGCTTCTGAGGTCGAATTTTGCAGGACGGCCGCCCCACGAAACCTTGTTCAGTTCAAGTTTCCAGCCGGACTTTGATTCTGAAATCGCTCCAAACTGTTCTGTTATCTGAAATGAAAAATCTTCCACCATTTTTTAACCCTCCATTGCAGGTTCATGTACGCCATATTATCGGCGACTTTTAAAAAACTATCCAGTGGGATTTTTATTCGTAGGCAAAGACACAAAAAAGTCCCAGACGTGAAGCCGATTTATTGTAAAAAGTTTTTGTTGGTCATAGAATGGTTCTGGAGGTTTTATGAAAGGTCTTGTAATGGAAGGCGGCGCCATGCGTGGAATGTTCACCGCGGGAGTCATTGACGTTTTTATGGAAAACGGAATTGAGTTTGACGCGGCGGTTGGTGTTTCTGCCGGCGCGACTTTTGGATGTAATTTTAAGTCAAGGCAGATTGGCAGGGCGATCCGGTACAACAAAAAGTTCTGCAGGGACTGGAGGTACTGTTCTGTAAGGTCGCTTGTTCTTACAGGAGACCTTTACGGCGCGGACTTCTGCTACAACAGGATTCCAAATGAACTTGACGTATACGACCTTGAGTCTTACAGAAAGAATCCTATGAAATTTTACGTGGTGGCCTCGGACTGCGAGACTGGAACTCCGATTTACAGGGAACTTAAAGACTGCGGCGAAACTGACCTTGAATGGATGCGTGGAAGCGCCTCCATGCCGCTCGCCTCAAGGATTGTAAATGTTGACGGATTCAAGATTCTTGACGGCGGCATGACGGATTCAATTCCGCTTGAGTTCATGGAGGCGATTGGCTGTACAAAAAACGTTGTGATTCTTACACAGCACAGGGAGTACGCAAAAACAAAGTCTAAGCTCATGTGGCTTTTAAAAATCGTGCTTGCAAGGTATCCGCGTCTTGTAGAGGCAATGGAACACAGGGCGGAAATGTACAACTCCCAGAAGGAACACGTTTTCAGAAGGGTTACGGAAGGCTCCGCCATTGCGATATGTCCCGAAAAACCGTTGGGAATAAGACGTACTGAAAAGAATCCCGACGAACTGCAGCGCTGCTATGACGAGGGGCGCAGGATTGCCACGGAACGGCTTTCTGAAATAAGGGCGTTTCTGTCCGACTGACGGATTTTTACGTGTTGGTTTTTAGTATTACAAATAGGACGGGCGGATTTTATGTCACTTAACTGCAACGAAATAAACGAAATTCTTCAAGAACTTGACCTGGACGGTTCTTTCATTCAGGACGTGGTTCAGCCGGGCTACGACACGATGGCCCTGTACACGTATGGAAGCCACGGGGCTAAGACCGTTCTTGTATGCACAGCGCAGAATGCGTGCAGGCTGAACGAAACCCGACGTAAGATTGTAAAGAACGACAAGCCGCTTCGGTTCATGGAAATCTTGAAGTCGCGCATAAAGGGTGCAAGGATTGAAAAATGCGTTCAGATTGGATTTTCAAGAATCGTGCATTTTTCACTGCGGCGCGGAGAAGAAAAATACAATCTTTACGCGCGCCTATGGAGCGGCGCGGCGAACCTTGTCCTATGCGACGGTGAAAACGTGATACTTGATTCAATGTTCCGCCGTCCAAAAAAAGGCGAGGTTACAGGAAGCCTTTTTGCGCTTGACGATATTGACACGCCGGTAAAACGCGTGTGGCCTGTACGGGATTTTTCTGAACTCAAGGAAGGCTTCTTCTCTGAAAAATCCGGCCCTGTAAGTTATCCGCGAGATTTTTCAGACCTTTCGTTCAATGAAAAGGTTGACCTGTGGTACGGCGAGAACGCCGCGAACCTTTCTCGAAAGGCGCTCCTTGAACAGGCGGAAAAATGGTACAGCCAGACAAGGACGCGCATGGAAGGCGCGCTTGAAAAACTCCAGGACAAGCGGCGTGAATTTTCTGACGCGGAAAAACTTAAAAAACAGGGAGACCTGGTTCTTTCAAACGCACACCTGTGGGATGGCGCGTCAAGGTTTCTTGAGTGCGAGGACTATACGACTGGAAAAACTGTAAGGCTCTTGATGGATTCGTCAAAATCCGCGCAGGAAAACGCCGCGCGTTATTATGACGGCTATAAAAAGGCGGTAAGCGGCGCGGAAGGGCTCTTGCACGACATTGAACTTGCAAAAAAACGTATTGAAAAATTGGAAAAACAGTATGGGGAAATGCTTGCGGAGGAAAATCCTGTAAAACTTGAACAGCTTCTGCGTCGCGACACGGCGCCAAGGCAGAGCCAGAAAAAATCACACCCCGGCCTTGACTACACTGTTGACGGCTGGTACATACTGGTCGGACGCGACGCAGATGAAAACGACGAACTTTTACGCAGCCACGTAAGAGGTTCTGATATGTGGCTTCACGTGCGTGATTTTTCCGGGGGATATGTGTTCATAAAAAACCGGCCTGGAAAAACAGTTCCCCTTGAAGTCCTTCTTGACGCGGGAAACCTCGCGCTCTACCATTCAAAGGCGCGTTCGTCGGGCAGGGCGGATCTTTACTACACGCAGGTGAAATATCTTAGGCGCGTAAAAAACGGTCCTAAGGGTCTTGTGATTCCAACCCACGAAAAAAATCTTTTCATAAATCTTGACAAAAAACGTCTTGAGCGTCTTGAAGATTTGCGTGTTGAAAAATCTCCTGTATAGGAAATGTTCGGGGCGTTTTTTAGTTTTGACCCTTCCTGTGCTGTTTTAAAAAAACACGCCTTCAAAACCGAACCTTTGCGCTGCGGTCTTGAAGGCGCTTTTTTAAGATTGCAGGCGTGTATTTGCTCGCGTATTTACACGCGTTTTAATACGTTTAAGCCTTGGGTGTAAAAGTTAGAATCTTTCAGCCTTTCCCGACTTCTTCTTGTAAAGACCCGCGCTTGAACCCGTTCTTTCAGTTGGAGTGTGCACGTTAGGTCTTGCCTTGCTCTTGAAACCGCGGTCGCGGTCCCTTTCTGCAAAACGTCTTCCGCGTCCGCCAAAATCACGGCCGCCCCTTTCACCGAAGTTCCTGTCGCGTCCAGAGCCGCGTCTTCTTCCGCCAAAATCACCCCTGTCGCCGCGTCCGGAACGTCCACGCGAAAAGTCTCCGTCCTTTGTGTCAACGTGCATGTGCGGAATCTGGCTGTCGGTCTTTGACATGTCAAGCGCGCGTTTTGCCGCGTCGTTTGGAAGGCTTATCAGCGAGAACGTGGAGGATATGTCGATTCTGTCAACAAGTTTTCCCGGTATGTGCAGGAGGTCTGCGAAGTAGTCCGCGATTGCCCTTGCGTTGTATCCGTCTTTTTTTCCAAGTTGCACGTACAGTCTTGTCTGGTCGCTTGAAGTTCCGTGCGAATGTATTTTTCCGTACCTTGCCTTGTCAAGTTTTGAGGCGTACATCACAGAAAGAACCGCCGCGAGTATGTCCTGCGAGTCGTTGTTCTTGCACAGTTCGTTCGCCATATGTTCAAACTGTGGAGCAACCTTTATGAGGTTTGAATTTACGTTGGTTGTGTCAACTCCGTTCATCTCTTCAAAAAGATTTTCTTCAGTTTTTGTGTCGGTGGTGTTCGTTACGCTCTGAATTTCTCCTGCAACGTCTCCGCCGTCAATATTTACGCTTTCGGCTGAAACCTGCTCTTCAGCCTTTTCGTCTTCGTTTTGAACTGCAACGTCGTTCAGTCCAAGCTGGCTTTTGAGGTCGGCGAATATTCTTACACGCTTCCTGTTCAGAACTTCGTCAACGGAAGGAATCTGTTCTTCCTTCATTTCGCCCTTGCACGCCCTGCGGATTGCCTTCTGAAGGTAGCCGAGTTTTCTTGTTTCGTTCATGCACACGAATGTTACTGCAGTTCCGTTTGAGCCTGCGCGTCCTGTTCTTCCTATTCTGTGCACGTATGTTGCCGCGTCAAATGGAAGGGAATAGTTTACAACGTGGCTGAGTCCAGAGATGTCTATTCCTCGAGCGGCTACGTCGGTCGCAACAAGAATTCTTGTCTTTCTGTTTCTGAATCTTGCAAGAATTTTTTCCCTCTGGTTCTGTGCGATGTCGCCGTGAAGGGCCGCCGCCTCGTATCCGCGTTCGTCGAGTGTTTTTGACACGTAATCCGCGTCGTTCTTTGTCTGCGTGAACACAAGTCCGTAAAAGTCGTTGGAGATGTCGATGAGCCTTACAAGGGCGTCGATTTTTTCGCTTTCCTTGAGCGTCCAGAATTTCTGCTCGATGAGTAAAGGTTCGTCTATTACGCCTTCCTCTTCCACGATTTCATAGTCGCCCATGAACTCGCCTGCAATCTGTCTGATTGGCTCCGGCATTGTCGCGCTGAAAAGGAGGATTCTGGCATCTGGGTTTGCCTGCTTGAATATCGCCTCGATGTCGTCAATGAAGCCCATGTCAAGCATTTCATCTCCTTCGTCAAGAATGAAATAGTCGATTTTGCTTATGTCGAGAGTTCCGCGTTCAAGATGGTCCTGAATTCTTCCCGGAGTTCCCACCACGATTTCGCAGCCGCGCCTTAAATCCTTTATCTGTGTTGAATAGGAGGCTCCGCCGTAAAGCACGCAAGAGAAAGGTCCCTTTCCGTCCGTGAACGACTGCATTTCATTGCAGGTCTGTATTGCAAGTTCACGCGTAGGTTCAAGAACCAGAGCCTTTACCTGTCCTCTTGTTCCCCTGAGTTTCTGGATGATTGGAAGTCCGAATGCGGCGGTTTTTCCAGTTCCTGTTCTTGCGCGGGCAATCATGTTTGATTCGCCGGAAAGCAGTCTTGGAATTGCAAGCGCCTGTATTGGAGAAGGAGTTTTGAATCCCTTCTTTTCGATTGCCGTTAAAGTCAGTTCGTCCAGTCCAAGATCTTCAAAAGAAATCTCGGAATCATCTTCGGACGGCTGCACCAACTGTTCGTCAATTGGGACGATTTCGTCGTTTTCTAAATTGTCCATAAATACCTGTTACCTTAGTTCCACACGCTTCATAAATCACGTGAACTAAAATCCCAGATTGTTCCGATTTACATTTCGTGCAGTGTAAAAATATGGCACCGCGTAAAGCGATGCCCACAAAATATATAGGAGAAAAGAAGAAAATTCAAGCAAAGTTAGGAATATTTTGCATTTAGTGCTATTTTTTTAAGGTTTTCAGATTCAGCACGCATATTCCGTCCAGTCCTACGCCTCGTCTTCTTCCATGTTTACAATCGTTGTCTGAATCAGGGTTGTCAAAAGATATATCTTCCTGTAAAGATCCACGCACATATCCTTTATTGGCGTTTCAGCGTACTTGTCGAGTTCCTTCCAGTTTGCGATTACCGCAGGCTTCTGCTTTGAATAGTCGTCCACCAATGTCTTTATGATTTTTCCCATCGTTATCAGGTTTCTTGTACAGCCCACGATGTATTTGTAGGCGGTCTTGTTGGCGTCGTTTATGAACCTGTTTACAATGTTCTTTGCGCTGGCATCCCTGTCGGTCTTTGGAAGAAGGGTCTTGATTTTGATTCCAATTGGAGCGTCCTCGGCAAGTTCCGCGTCGAACTGCAGGATTTTTTCCGTGCAGGTGAGCACCCAGTTGTATGCCTCCGAAAAAGGAGTTGCAAGGGCCTGTGTATCCCACTGTCCGCGCACAAGAATCAAATCGTAGAATTCCCTTGCATCCTTCTTGAAAATTTCAATCAGGAAGGTCTTGAGGTACTTCATCGCCTCGGCGTTGTTGAACGTGTTCAGCCTCTTGTTCCTGAACGTTGTGTTCCAGTTGTCGCTGTAGTTTCTGAGCGGAAGGGCTTCTATTTCGTGGAAAAGCTGTGAACTTAAATTTCCTGTCCTGTTCGCCTTTTCCTGATATACAAGTTTTTTTAGCGTTGACTCCGCGCCTTCCTTTGTCTTGTCAAGATAGGGTTCTATTATGTCCTGTGAGGCCTCGTTTACCTCGCATGTCAACGCGGGGTTTCCTTCGATCAGCCTTGCCATGTATTCAAGCGCGCCTGAATTTTTTAGGCTTGAAAGACGGGTCAGCACCTTCTTCCAGTTCTGGAGCGTAATAGGTTCAACTCCCTTGTACGCCCTCAAAAGTTTTATGCAGTCCGTCCAGTCTGAATCAAACGGAATCGCCCACGCCGCGCCTATGAAATCGCGTATTTCTCCAGAAATGTATTCCGCGTTGATTTTTTCAAACGAGGCAGAATTCGCAAAATCCGCCTCCTTCATGGATCTGTTGAATTTCTTTACAAAAAAATAAAAGTCGAAGGTGCAGAATTCCTTCATTGTGGAAAGCTGCCTGTAAAGACCCTCGATCTGGTTTATCTTTTCAAGCGTGAAATATTCGGAATACTGCGCGATGCGTTTTTCTGTTTCTTCCTCAAGCCTGTCAATCGGAATCTGCTGCGCTATTTTTACAAGGTTTTCTTCGGAAAGGCTTTCCTCGATTTCCCGTATTTCTTCTGTTGTAAAATAATTTATCGCAAGGCTCTTCAGCACGTTGGGGTTTGGAAGGCTCTGGAACATCGTCTGAGCCGGATACACCGCCTTGTAAATCTCAAAAAAGAATTTTCCCATAGTGGGAAGAGCCTCGTTTCCCTGAAACCTGTAGAATTTTCCGTACTTCGTCTTGTTCAGGCTTTTTGAGATGTTCCTAAGCTGCCGCCTTTTTTCGGCTTCGGGGTCGTTGCCTCCAAAAATGGCGTCCAGAATGTTCTGAAAAAAATTGCTCGAATTTCCCTTCTTCATAGGCAGTAAGTATAAAAAATAGACGGTTTAATGTCAAACTTGCAAAAACGATGCGCTCCGCGTGGATTCTGTCATGTGTACATTCAAGTGTAAAACAGTTTGTAAAACCGTGTAATACTGCAAAAAGTCCAGTTCGTGAAAACAAATATGGAAAATAAGCGTTTTATTCATTAAAATCAGATGTATCTAAACAACAATATTTGGAGTTTGATTATGAAAAAAATCACAATGGCAGTTGCAGTCATGTTCACGGCTGCATTTATTTTTGCGGACAATTTCAATCCTCCCGTGGGAGGACATAACCTTTACAACATCTCAAGTCCAACACAGTTGACTTCCGCCTCGTCTTCCGCAGGCGGAGGAATCTTCCTTGCAGGCCCGGATTCCATAGCGTTCAATCCTGCGCTTGCGTCAAGGGAGCAGCGCGTTCAGCTGGATTTTGGATTTACCGCGCTTGTTTCCACAGTCGAGGAAAACGGCGGCGGAGCGGCGATGCAGACGGGAATTCTCATTCCTACAAAATTCTTCGTCTTCTCCGGACTTGTAAACGGTGTATTCCTTGACAGGTCGGACATAGCCCTTGCGGACTCCGTGAATGTAAAGACGGGACTTTCAAAGGAAATTTCCGACCAGTTGAGCATTGGACTGAACATTAACGGCGGCGTTTTGTGGGGGGCGGGAAGCGACTGGGCCCTGGGAGCGGACATTGGAATCCTTTACGATTTTGGAGACCTCGGCTTTCTTAAGGATTTCAGGCTTGGCGTGTCGGAACTGAACCTTGGAAAGTATTACAACAACGTTGCGATTCCAGGCGTAAAGGGAAACGACATTCCTGTAAATTTCCCAAGCCTCGCCACAACAAAGGTTGGCGTAGCGGCCCTTCTTTTCAGGACAAAGCAGTTCAGGGGAGGATTTTCGTTCGACCTTACAACGCCATGCTTTACAAACCTGATTGTAGACGCCGGGCTGCAGTTCAGTTTTAACGACATGATTTTCCTGAACGTGGCTGAAAGCATAGACATACTGGAGGCAAGCCGCGGTTTTGGAAACTTCATTCCGGCGGTCAGTCTTGGCATAAAATTCAACTTCAACGCAAAAAACAGCGAGTACCTCAAAAAACACAGTTGGGATTCAAGCGAAATGCTTGCCACGGTGGCTTGGCAGCAGCGTTACCAGAGGATTCATGCCGCCTCAGGGGGCGCAAGGCTTTATCTTGGGCAGAAGGACACGACTCCTCCTGCAATACAGATGTGGGTTGACGAGTAGCAAGGTCTGCGTCGCGGACTCATTAAAAAAACGCGTTCCTTCATTTTATTGCAGAAACGCATAAGGAATAAGTACAGATGAAAAAGACAATTTTACTGACGGCGGCTTTTGCGCTGCTTGTAATGCCGGGACTTCTTTTTGCGCAGCAGACTGAAAAAAAGGCGAAATATTTTTCTCCAAACAACGACGGCATTCAGGACTCGTTTGAGATTCCCCTGAAGATTTCTGACAGGCGTTACATAACATCGTGGGCGCTTGTAATACAGGACGAAGGCGGAAGAACGGTCCGCACAATAGGAAACAAGGTTGCGCTTCCAAGTTCACTTACATTCAAGCAGTTCTTCAAGCAGATTGTGGCCGTAAAGACGGGCGTTCAGATTCCTTCAAGCGTTACATGGAACGGAGCCATGGACAACGGAGAAACCGCTCCCGATGGAAAATACTTCTATTATTTTACTGCGACGGACGACAACGGAAACACTGGAATTACTGAAAAATATCCGGTTGTAATAGACACTGTTTCTCCGATAATCGCCTTGAGCCAGCCTTCCGACAAGATTTTTGGAGAGGGGGCAAAGTCTGAACTGAACATAAGGCAGACAGGTTCTATGGAAGATTCATGGGTTGGACGCTTTAAAAACGCTTCCGGAAAGACTGTCAAGACGTTCACTTGGTCGGATTCAGAGCCGATGAACTTCAAATGGAACGGAACTGACGACGATGGACGTTTTGTTCCAGACGGAGTTTATTCATACGACGTGGCGGCGGCTGACAGGGCCGGAAACGTTTCGGAACCTGCGTCCATTACGAACATAATCTATTCCGCTGAAAAACCTGCAACGAACATAATACTTTCAGGCTCCAAGTATTTTTCGCCTGGAACAGATTCAAGAAACCAGAACGTAAAGTTTGACGTTACAGTTCCAGTTCCTGAAAAATCAAGCGGAAACAGGCTTACAGCATGGGCTGTAAAAATTACAGACCGTTCTGGAAAGACATACAGGACCTACGACCAGACAAATTCTGGCGAGATTCCTCCTTCTTCAATAACGTTCGACGGAACAGGAGACGACGGAAAAAAACTTCCGCAGGGCATATACAGCGCGTCTGTAACTGCGTCCTACCTGAACGGCTACGAACCGGATCCTATAAAGTCGCCTGAAATCGTCCTTGATACCACAAAGCCTTCCGCCCAGATTTCAGTTTCAGACAGAATTTTCGGAGCAGGCTCAAAGAACCGCGTAAAGATTTCGATTCTCATAGACTCCACTGGAAAATTCGCCGCAGTTCCAACATGGAAGGGAAAGATATACGACGAGTCCGCGCCGGAGTTTACAGTAAAGGAATACGACTTTGGTGAATTTCCGCCTGAATCAATTGAGTGGAACGGATTTGCCTCAAATGGAAAAATTGCTCCCGACGCCAAATACAGATTTGAACTCAGGGCTACAGACCTTGCGGGAAACACGGGAGTCATGGCGAGCGCCGATACGTTTGAACTCAGCACCAAGGACGTAAAAATCCTTCTTTCTGCAAGCGACACGGCGTTCAGTCCAAACGCAGACAAAATCAAGGACACCATAAAATTCACTCCCGTGTTGAAGGACGCAGACGGAGTTGCAAGTTACACGTTCAAGATTTCAGATTCAAAGGGAAGGGATGTAAAGACGCTGAAGGACACTGCAAGGCTTCCTGCAAGTTTTGTATGGGACGGAAAGGACGAGGGCGGAATCATCGCCGCGGACGGAACTTATACTGCAAGCCTTCAGATTGTTTCAACAAACGGTTCTTCCGCGGGAGTTACAACATCTCCTTTTGTTCTTGATACAGTTTATCCGCGTCTTGAAGCGTCTGTTCCATGGACTGCGTTTTCTCCTGACGGAGATGGAAACCAGGACACTGTTCCTGTTTCAATTTCAAACAGCACCAACGAAAACCTCTGGAAGGCGGACGTGTTGAACTCCGAGGGAAAAGTTGTAAAGACTTACACGTGGAAGAACAGCAGGAACAGGGTTGAATGGGACGGTTCTGATTCAAGCGGAAACGGGGCTGCCGACGGAAAATACAGCATTGTAATTTCTTCTGAAGACGAGGCCGGAAACTCGTTCAGCACAAGAATTTCTTCAATCACGCTTGACAGCAGGGAAACAAAGGCATACGTGACTGCGGAAAACGAAGGAATTTCTCCAAACGGCGACAAGATTCTCGACACGCAGAGGTTCGACATCAGAACGTCCGTTGCGGACGGAATTTCTTCATGGAGTTTTGACATCAGAAGCGAAAATGGAAATTCCGTACGAGGCTGGTCTGAAAAGGACAGCGCAAACCTTCCTGCAAACATAACATGGGACGGTCTTGACAGGGAGGGAAAGGTTGCCGAAGGAATTTTCACTGGAACATTGAAGATTTCATACGTAAAGGGAAACCAGGTGAGCGCGGTGTCGTCGTCGTTTGTATGTACGGCTCAGCCTCCTCAGCTTTCGGTAAAAACCG
>JBHAFG010000007.1:0-73729 GCA_041855945.1 Treponema sp.
ATTTGAAGAACTTGCACCCTTTAAATAAATTGCACCGCCGTTATTTGTTGCCTCGCAAGTTTTTATGCTTCCATTTGGCATCTTAAATTTTGCACCATTATCAACATAAATACCGCCGCCATCATAAGCCTTATTGCCTTGAAGTTTACCGTTCATTTCCAAAGTTCCACCAGAAATATAGATGCCACCGCCCTGTCCTATTAGATTTGTTCCGTCGGTACAATTATTTCCAGTAATTTCAACATTGGATTCTATTTTAGTTGTGGCATTGTTTCCAAGCCAAAGTCCTGCTCCTTGTGGTGATTTATTTTCAGCACTACTCGATGAAAAATCTATTATGTTATCCTCTATTTTTGTAGTACCTGTTATATTAAGTGTGCATTCAGTATTTTCCACAAAAAGACCTGCTCCGCAATATGTACTAACACTATCGGTGCTTTTAATTTCATTATTTTTGATTGTAGAATTAATTATATTTAGTGTTCCGTTATAGCCATATCCAATGGCAAGTCCACCGCCGTTATTCTGTGATGTATTATTTTCTAAATTCACTCCATTTATTGTAACTTCTCCACTAGTGCTTGCCACATACACGCCGCCGCCGTTACGCCCAGCACCGTTGTAGGCAATCGTTCCGCTGTTCATGTAAAGTGTGCCGTTGTTGCGTATTCCGCCGCCATCTGTAGTAGAATAATTGTAGTAGATACCGCCGTCTAATGTTGATGCTGTATCAGTGTTAGGGCTGCCGTCGTCGTTTGCTTCAGAATATCCCAAATACAGTTTTCCTGCGTTATATATTCCGCCACCGCTTTCGGTTGCATAGTTTGAGCAGGCATTTTCACCTGTCGCCACTGTGTTCTTTGAACTGTCACCAATTACAGCAGAGCCGTACATGAACATTTTACCGTTTTGGGATATAAATACTCCTCCTCCACCGCCACTTGCTGTACATTTTTGTATGCTTCCGCCATTCATTGTAAGTGTGCCGTTATATACATATATTCCGCCACCGTTCTGTGCCTTGCAGTTTTCTATGTTTACACCTTTCATTGTAACTGCGCCTTCAGTAGAAACGTAAATAGCACCGCCATTAGAGTTAGGGGAATGGCAATTTATTATTCTGCAATTGTTTAAGTTTGCAGTTCCGGAAATATAAATCCCCATATAAAGATTACTCGAAAGTTCTTTTTCATTTCCGTCCAGTGTGATGTCCTGCATTGTAAGAGTATTTCCGCTATCGACCTTAATCATTGTTTCGCCATTTGTGTCTTTCCTTTGTATTATCGCCGTTGCAGACAGCCCCTGTATCGTTATATTTCTATTTATCGCAATCTGTAAATCTTCCTCTGTCTTACCGCTCACATAGATTGTAAACAATGCATTAGGTTTTGGACTTGCGTTGATTACTGTCGCCGCCTTTGAAACTGTTTTAAAAGGTGCAAAATATCCGCCTGTTCCTTTGTCATCGTCTCCGTCCGTGCCAATTGTTCCGCCCTCGCCGTTTACATACAGCGTTGTGGCGACAAAGCGTTGCACCAAAGCCCCTGTGATTTTGAATTTACCATCAGATGTGATATAACTGCCGTCGTCATGCGTGCTTGCAGAAACCCAAGAATCTGTTTGCATATTGTCAAAGATGTTCACTACTTCCGCGCAGAAAAACAGAACAGCATCATTTTCATCATAAAATGTAAAGCCCACTGTATATGAACCTGAAGATATAGTTCCTCCATTCATTGTGAAAGTTACAGTGTTTTCAGTCCAAGAATCAAAAGTTTGAGATTTTTGTTCGCCATCTTCGTTCCACTTTGCTACAATTTTGTTAATTTTGTTTGTTACTTCTGTTTCATCCCTTGCAATTTTAAGACTTACAGTACCGGTTCCGCTATCTGATTTTACAGGGCTTACGGTTATGTTTATGTCGGTCTTTGTAACTTCACTTTGTTTTAACGAAACTTTTTTACTGCCTTTAAAAATCTGGTTTTCCCCATCATTGCCTTCTGCTGTAAGAGTCCAATCGCCTGGTGTAAGTTTTATGGAAAAGTCTGCGTCAACAACAGTCGCATCGATTTTTTTGGAAGAATCATCATCTTTTACAGCCACAACCTTATAGTCAACATCCCCCGGCACAGACGGAAAGGCAGTACGAGGTGCATCATGCAAACTTGCCAAAGACGACGGAACCGCCCCGATCGAACGTACGGAACCGCTTACAGTAATAAGTTTATCAGACTTAGCGGAAACAGAATCGCTTAGACCTGTAAAACACCCCGAAAAACACAGCATCAAAAATAAACTGAACCACCGGTAAAAAGACTTATTCATAAAACGCTCCCTTGTAACGCATGCCATTATAAAAACGCAGCAGCAAAAATTCAAAACACTTTATTATAATTCTAACACAAAGATACGATGGTGTCATTTATCAAAATGTAGACTTGTCGTACAGGGGAGATCCTTCGCTCCGCGCAGGATGAGAGGCTCCGCGCAGGATGACACGACTTGTTAGAACTTCCATTTTCTAAGCACATCAAGTGAAACCGTGTCGCCAACATTTATTTCTTCCTGCAGGACGCTGTTTTGATTTACTGTAAAAATTCTGTCGTCCACCCGGACCTTGTATCTTTCATGCGCGCCCAAAAAATCACGCGCAACAACAATTCCCTTCATGTTGGATTTTTCAGTTTTACGGCAGGAAATCGAAATCCATTCGGGCCTGCACATATAACCGTCAAAAAAGTTTGCAGGTCCTACAAATTCCGCCGTAAAAGAATCTTTTGGTTCAAAATAAATTTCACGCGGACTTCCTGTCTGGACCAAGCGTCCTTCGTTCAAAATTGCAATTTTATCTGAAAGCGAAAGCGCCTCCTCGTGGTCGTGCGTTACATAAATCGTGGTAATCTGTAAATTCCTCTGTATTTCCTTGAGTTCCTCGCGGACTTTCAGACGGAGGCTTGCATCCAACGAAGAAAGCGGTTCGTCCATCAAAAGCAGGTTCGGTTCAAGGACAAGCACCCTGCCCAACGCCACGCGCTGCTGCTGTCCGCCTGAAAGTTCATGCGGATAACGATGCAGAAGTTCATTTATCTTGAGTGTTTCGGCGGTTTTCAATACAATCCCGCAAGCCTTTTTCCTGTCTTCCTTTGCCGTATGGAAATTTTTCAAACCGTAAAAAAGATTCTGTTCAACCGTCATGTGCGGAAAAAGCGCGTAATCCTGAAAAACAAAACCGATTTTCCTTCTGTTCGGAAGCACTCCGTTCATAAACTTTCCGTCAATGCTTAGCGTTCCTGAATCCGGTTCAAGAAATCCGCCTATGATTCTAAGGAGCGTTGTTTTTCCTGAACCGCTTGAGCCAAGCAGGGTTGTAAAACTTCCCTGTTCAACTTCAATCGAAAAATCCTTTATGATGTTTTCTTTTCCATAAGAAAATGAAATGTTTTTTAACGAAAGAAACGCCATTTTTTACCTCCTGACAAAAACCTGTTTTTAAAGATAAGAGCGTTCGCCGCAACGCCAAGCCCAAGAATTCCAAATGCGACAAACGTAAGAACCATCGCAAGGGCCGCAGCCCTTCCCCAGTCGCCCTGTTCTGCAAGATTTACAATGCGTATTGAAGCCAGGGGCGTGTTGAATGAAACAAGAAAAATTACAGAACTCAAAGTTCCAACACCGCGGATAAAATCATATACAAATCCGCTGAAAATTCCGCCGTTCGACAGGGGAACAATTACGTTCCAGAGGGCTGCAAGTTTGTTTGAACCAAGCGACTGCGCGCTGTCGTCAAGGTTCAGGCTTATCTGCCCATAGGAATTTGAAACAATCCTGTACGCAAAAGGCATGAATGAAACCGTCATGGAAACAACAATCAAAAACGATGAAAAATCAAAGTCAAGTTTTGCGGCGGCAACTGAAAGCGAAAGGCCAAGCAGGGAGCCAGGAATTGCGGAAGGCAACTGCGAACAAACATCCAATGTGCGTGAAAGCGGAACGGAAGTTCTGTGCACCAAAAAACTGGAAAGAGATGCAAGAAGAGTGCTTAAAAAAGCGGAAATCAACGCGAAGCGAACGGAATTAAAAAGTTCCCCTGAAAAGCCCATTACGGATTTTATGTGTTCAAATGTAAAACTTGTGTTCACTCCCCAGCGTTTTTGAAAACTTCCTGCGATAATTGCAAAAAAATGAACAAGTATCAAAAACGAAACAAAAAAAACAAAAACTGTAAGAAAAATACGCGTGAGCTTCCCTACGTTTTTTTTGCTGTCCGCCTGAAATTCCTTTGCATTTTCCATGCCGCCACGACCTGTAAGAGTCGCCGCCCGGCGTTCAAGTTTTCCGCTCAATCTGTGCTGCAGTACAAAAAGAACAACGCTTGGAACGACCAGAATTATTCCAAGGACAACGCTTTTTCCAACATTCAGCCAGCCTGTAAGCTGGGTGTATATTTCAACTGCAAGAACGCGGAACCGGCCGCCAACAATCAGGGGATTACCAAAATCGCTCAGCACGCTTACAGCGATGAACAGAAACGAAGAAATTATTGCAGGAAGGCTTAAAGGCAATGTTACTGTAAAAAAAATCCTTACCCCGCCCGCTCCCATTCCCCTGGCGGCCTTTTCAAGATTTGTGTTCATGCCCTGCAATGTCTGAAGGCAGATTAAATACGCCATCGGAAAAAAACACAGAGTCTGCGCCATCAAAAGTCCCCAGAATCCGTATAGCGAAACGTTCAGCTTTAAAATGCCGTGTGTTATAAATCCCTGCCTGCCAAAAAGCAGTATGAATGCAAGTCCTCCTACAAACGGCGGCGTTACAAGATGTATTATCGGAACGAGCCTGAAAAATCTTTTAAATGGTATGTCCGCCTTTACAACTGAATATGCAAAAATGTAGCCGGTTAAAACAGAAAGGCTCGTTGAACAGACACATTCCAACAGAGTGTTACGCATCGCGGATTTTAATGCGGGCTGTCCGAACACCGAGGAAAAATCAGCCGGACGTACGGAAAGAAATGTCAGAAGAAGAGGAAAAACCAAAAACACAGCCAAAAAAGAAAATACAACAATCCATGCAACAGAAAGCGATCTGCTTTTTCGGCTGAAATCAAATTTACATGGCATTTATTTTATCAATTTTGACCAGATTTCAAGAACACGTTCTTTTTCCACGGAAGCCCTGTTCACGTCGTAATCAATCAAATACAGACTTTCCACTGGAACAGAACCTTCAACGCCCTTTGCAGATGGATTTACAGGAACTGTAAAATCAATTGAACTCATAAGTTCCTGCGCCTGGCACGAAAGCATGAAATCTACAAAACGTTTTGCTTTTTCAAGATTCTTTGTATTCTTCATTATGGAAATACAGTCAACATCTCCCGCGGATTTTGGAGGAGCGACTGCCACCACGTCAAAACCGTCATGGCGATATTTTGAAACCGCATGAAGATAGGAAACGCCAATTGCATATTCGCCCGCACCAAGAAGTTTTGCAGGAGCGCTGCCGCTGTCGGGAAACTGTCCTACAAGAGGCGCAAGGTCTGAAAGATAATCCCATCCTGCATCCCAGCCAAGACGCTGCAGCTGGTTCTGTACAAAAAGATACGCCGTTGAAGACGCCACTGGATTTGTAAGAACGATTTCACCTTTAAAGGCAGGATTTAGAATATCGTCCCAGGTTTCAGGTTCCTGTATTCCCGGGAATTTTTTAGCGAAACGCCCCCTGTTTATGCCGATTCCCAACGAAAGCACACAGAATCCAGTCCACGTTCCGTCTTCTGCAAGCGCGTATGAAGGCAGGTTCTTTGCATTTGGAGAAACGTATTTTTCCAATGCGCCCGCCATGTCCGCCTGTATGTGATAACTTGACGCGCCGCCAAGAAGAACGTCCGCCTTTGGAAAATCTTTTTCGGAAATCACCCTGTTTACAAGTTCGCCCGTGGACGCACGCAGAAACAGTACAGGAATTCCAGTCTGCCTGGTGAACAAATCCGTAAGCGCCTTTGTTTCTTCCTCATGTATTATAGAATAAATTTTCAGTTCGCCGCCGCTTTTTTTTGTACAGCCCGAAAATAAAAATCCAACACAAAGAATCGCCGCAAAAATTTTAAGATGTGAAAACCGTTTCATGCAAACCTCGGTAAATTGTGATATTAAGAAAATATCAGTTTTCACGGATTTTACATATAACCAGATTTTTAAAAAAATTATGTAGCCATAAAAACGTTCCGTGTGACGTGCAAACCACTTTCGTAATTTGTACGGTCATGTAGAACGCCTTGTTCGGTCATGTTGAGCGCAAGCGAAACATCTCTTGTCAGTCATTACAGCACTTCGCCCTGCTTCCATTCGTGTATGAACTCGACCATGAACTGCTGCACGTCAGAGAAATATTTTTTCTGAAAGTCAACCGCGGGGCGCCCCATGTATCGGAAGTGCCAGCTTTCCCAACGGTAGCCCGTAACGTCCTCGAAGCCCTGCGGAAAACTAAGGCTCCAGCCGTATTTCCATGCGTTTTTGTTCACCCATTTTCCAGATTCCGTGTCGGCGAACGCGTCGTCAACCGGATAAAAATCCAGTGCAAGTCCAAGTTGGTGCTGGCTTGTTCCAGGCCGCGCGCTTGAACGTTCCGCCTCTTCAAGTCCGTCAATCCTTGCCCAGTAGTCAAAAAGATTTTTCTGATATTCGTATGAACGGTATGTTGAACTTACAGAAAGTGTAATTCCCTCGGCCTTTGCGTCGCGCGACATTTCCATCAGAGCGTCATACGCCTCCCGCCTTAGGTTCAGGCTGTTTTTTGTTACAGTGTAATACGCGTTTTTTTCAAGATGTACAAGATTTTTTGGAACGTAGTCCGCCGAAACTGTATTTTTCTTGTCGATTAAATGGAATGGCCCCAGGTCGTCCGCGTCAAAGTCGTTTTCCGAATCAAGAACAGCGTTCAGGTCGCGAATGAATTCCTTCCTGTCCTGAACGTTCATGGAGGATTTACAGCGGTCGCTCATTGCCGAAAAAACTCTGTCGAATTTTTCAAATTCAGGATTACGCTGATTCTGTAAATCTTTTCCCAGGGCGTTTTTGCCGTCTGTATTGGACTGTGATTTTTTTTCAGATTTCGCGCAGGCCGAAAATCCCGCGGCGCTCAATGCGAGCGCAAGAAAAATAATGCGTGTGCTAAAATTTCTTTTCATTTTTATTTCCCCACAAAAATTGTTTTTGTATGTATGTCCGCCGTAAAAATGCGGACGCTTACTGTACAGGTAAAACTGCGCGCTGTACAGGCGCGACTTTCTGCCGTACAGACGGGCGTACTGCAAATCGCGTAAAATGTAATTCTACTGCCGGCGCGCAAGAAGTTTCTGGCGGAAATCTTCAAGATTCAGCCTTGCCTCTTTTAGTTCAGACTCAAACGCAGCCTCTTCCTCCGCGCTCACAGAAAGACGTATCTTTCGTTCCAAATCCGGAATCACAACGTCTTCCAGTTCTGCAATTTTACGGCGGGCTTCTGTAATTTCTTTTGGCGGACGGCCGCCCTTCTTTCCGTTTTCCTTGCTTGCAATTTTTTTAGCCCTGCTCGTTGACCTTCCGTTGTATGAATAAAGAGAGCCTATCCAAAAACGGAGATTTTTAAGTTCCATCTTCATCTGAAAATCGATTTCCTCAAGCGACTTGCTTGTAAATTCCCTGGAGGCGGCCTCGATTTTTCTGTTCAACTCGTCAAGATTGTCCAGCGCGGAATATATGGACTGCGTTTTTTTGCTCATGCGGATGATTTTAACCTAATACTTTGGGTTATACAAGCGCGCCTGACAGCAACACGGACGCCGCGAAAAAAAACCGTCCTCCCTGCAGAAGGACGGCAGCAGAAAATTATATGATTTTTATAGAAGCCAACCGGCGCTCTTAAAATCCCTTTACGTTGAACGCGTCCATTTTTGGATACACGGCTGCAGAACCGAGTTCCTCTTCTATACGGAGAAGCTGGTTGTATTTTGCAACGCGTTCCGAACGGCTTGGCGCCCCTGTTTTTATCTGGCAGGTGTTCAACGCTACCGCCAAATCCGAGATTGTTGTATCGGACGTTTCGCCTGAACGGTGGCTTGAAATGGCAGTGTAGCCCGCCTTGTGAGCCATCTTTATGGCTTCAAGCGTTTCGGAAACAGAGCCAATCTGGTTCAGTTTTATGAGTATTGAATTTCCCGCGGCAAGTTTTATTCCCTTTGAAAGACGTTCTGTGTTTGTAACAAAAAGGTCGTCGCCAACCAGCTGCACCTTGTCGCCAAGAGCGGCTGTAAGTTTCTGCCAGCCCTCCCAGTCCTCCTCGTCAAGTCCGTCCTCAATCGAAACAATCGGATATTTCTCACAGAGCTTTTTCCAGTGCTCAATCAACTGTTCTGAAGTGAAAACCGTTCCAGCCTTTGGAAGCCTGTATTCCCCCTTCCTGCCGGTCTTCCATTCAGACGAGGCGGCATCCATTGCAATCATAAAATCCTTTCCAGGTTCATAGCCGGCGGCTTTTACAGCCTCAAGGATTGTTTCAACAGCCTCTTCATCGGACTTTAACGCAGGAGCGAATCCGCCCTCATCTCCTACGGAAGTGGCAAGTCCTCTTTCCTTCAATATTTTTGCAAGACTGTGGAAAACTTCCGCGCACCATCTTAGACATTCCTTGAAGGTTGGCGCGCCGACAGGCATAATCATAAATTCCTGAACGTCAAGACCGGAAGAAAGCGCGTGGCAGCCTCCGTTTATTATGTTCATCATTGGAACTGGAAGTTTTGTTCCCTGTACGCCGCCCAAAAATCTGTAAAGCGGAATTCCAAGAGAAGAAGAAGCAGCACGGCAGGTTGCGATTGAAACCGCAAGAATGGCGTTCGCACCAAGGTTAGTTTTTCCCTTCGTTCCGTCCGCCTTGATCATGGCGGCGTCCACGGCGTATATGTCCGAGGCGGAAAGTCCTTTTACCGCCATGTTTATTGCAGTGTTGATGTTTTCAACCGCCTTGGAAACGCCCTTTCCAAGATAACGGGATTTGTCGCCGTCACGGAGTTCAAGGGCCTCAAACTCGCCTGTTGAGGCGCCGGAAGGAGCCGCTCCAAACGCCACTGTTCCGTCTGCAAGGTGAACCTCCGCCTCCACGGTTGGATTTCCACGCGAATCAAGAATTTCACGGCCAACCACCTTTACAATTTCCAATCTGTTCATATTTCCTCCGTAAACTGCATGAGCTGCAAGATTGTTAGACTTTGCTAACTGTATTATAATAACGTTTTTGCAAGGAATGTTCAATACGGAGCGGAACGCATGGCTATACAAGCGCGCCTGACAACAACACGGACGCCGCAAAACGGCTCGTCTTTATGCAAGTTGGTTTTACATATACGCTATTTTGTTTTACAGGCACGCGGTTTTGTTCTGCACGGCGGCCGCTGTGTAAAACTCCTGCGCGTTCACTGTCGAAAAAGCGCGGCCAATTCGCCATGCTGTAAATTTATTCTTTGCCTTATACCGCAAAACACCTGTATAATGTACGCAGTGTTATATTAAAAAAAGGAGTTTCTTATGGATTTTAGAGAAAAATTTTATCCCAAGGGCGAACGCGTCGCCTCGCTTTCCTACAAGGACAAGCAGAAGCTGAACAACACCATTACGGGCGACCTTGTGTGTTTTGCGACGTTTTTTCTTTTCACCACAACATTGATTCTTGCGGGAAAAACGTACATCGGAGTGTATATGCTCATTCCCGCGGTGTCGTTCCTGCTTTCGCTCATATTGATAAAGGTAAACCACCTGCGTACAGGTTCGTGGCTTACAACAGTTGGAATTTTTGCAGGCTGTGTGATGATTGCCTTCATAACCAAAAAAACGCCAAACCCCGTGGTTGTATACAGACTCGGCTGTTTCTGCGCCGTAATGATAATCCTGAACTACACAATGGCGCTGCAGCAAAGCCAGATAACAATATTCTTCATGGCGGTCATGGTTCTGATTCCTGCAAGCACATTCATCCTTTACAGCGACGCAATGGAAGAAAATCTAAGACCGTGGCTTACGGACATAGCGGTGAACATCGTGGCGGAAATTACAGCGGGTCTTGCAGTATTTTCAACCAACAGGCTGACTGAAAAAATAATCCACCATTCTGAAAACGAGCACAACAAGGCAGAAGAAAGCCTTCAGAAATTCACACACGTTCTTTCGCAGACAAGGGAAGGCCTGAACGTAGGAAAAAAACTGAACGAAAGCGCGGACGCCGCCTCGGCGAGCGTGAACGAAATAAACAGAATATACAACGCCCTCATGAAGGAAACCGAGGAACTGGAAGAACAGGTTACAAGCATAAAATCTTCGGGCGAGATTGTAAACCAGAACACAATCAGAATGAACGGAACAATCCGGGAACAGAACAATTCGCTTGAAGAAATGTCGTCCGCGATAACACAGATTGCAACCAACATTTCAAACGTAAATACAATCGCCGAAAACAGACGCCAGGGAATGCAGAACGTAACGGAAATTCTCGACAAACTTGCAAGCCTCATACAGAAACTTGTAACACAGGTAGAACAGGTGCAGGAATCTTCAAACGGAATCCAGTCCTTTGTAAAGACCGTTGACTCAATCGCAGGACAGACAAACCTTCTTGCAATGAACGCTTCGATTGAATCCGCGCACGCGGGAGAGGCCGGCAAGGGATTTGGAGTAATCGCGCAGGAAATCAGGAAACTTTCCGAAGAAACCACAAAGAACGCCACGCAGATTACAAAAACGCTGAACGAAAACACGGAAGTTGTACAGGAAACAACCTCATACGTGGGAGACATCGCGCAGTCCACAAAGAAAAGCACTGAAGAAATTCGGGCGACAATAAATTCAATGGAAGAAATCATACACGGAATCCGCGAAATGGATATTGGAACAAAGGACGTAATGCATTCCGTGAACACGATTGTAAGCCAGTCGTCTGAAAATTCAAAAATCATCGAGGAAGTTGTAAATCAGATCGAGGCGCAGACAGAAAGCCTTGATATTGTTACAAAATCCGCCTCGCAGCTGAGGGAACACGTAGCGCAGATAAGTTCCATGATTCAGGCGATTTCCGACGCAATGGAAGACGTGCATACAAGCGCAAGGGAAAACGAGGATGTTTCCGCAAAACTGGTGGCGCTTTTAAACTGACGGAGGAACAGACCGCAGGACGAACGCCGCCAAAACTAAAAACACAAGGACATTAAAATGAAACAATACAAGTCGCAGCTGCTTGACGGCGGAATCTGTATGACCGCCGAATCTAAACTGCTTTTTGGAATGTGCGGACCTGACAAACGCGTCCATCTTACAGAGGTGATGGAATTCTGCGCGGACTATGTAACAGACCTTTACACGCAGCGCGGTCAGAACCGTGATTTTTTAAGCGAGCATGGATACGCGCAGATGGTTTCGCGGTCGAGCTTCCACATAGAACGGCTTCCAAAGGAAAATGACGAAATCCGCGTTCTTGTAAGGGAAGAAAAGCCCGAAGGAATTCAGTTGATGCGCCATTACGAATTCAGGGACATGAACACGGACGAACTTTTGATTGTTGGAAAAAGCCTTTGGGTGATTGTAAATCCCGCCACAAGGGATGTTGTAGTTCCCGCCAAATTTGAATTTCTTGCAAAGTCCGACGTACAGACTGAAGCCGAATGTGTAAAACCCGGAAGGATAAGAATTCCCGACGGAACTGTACATCTTGGAAGCCAAAAAATTCTTTATTCAATGATTGACGGAAATGGACACCTTACAAACGCCAAGTATATAAATTTTGCGACAGATTTTCTTCCCGAAGAATACCAGAAAAAAAACGTCCGGGATTTCAGGCTGAATTTCTGCAAGGAAATCAGAATGGGCGACACAATGCAGGTGAACGCGTTTTTTGACGACCAGGCAAACAAGATCTTTGTAGAGGGAAAAATCGCATCAACCGGCGAACGTTCTTTTGAATGTGAGCTTGTGTTCGCCTAGAAAGTTTTACAAGCCCGGCGTGTTCAGGTTATTTTCTGCTTCGCGCGATGAAAACGCATACAGCGTATACAAGTATGTCCGCCATTACAATCGTAGAGCCTACAGGAGTTCCTGCAAGAATTGAAATCAGTAGTCCTGCAACTGCGCACAGCACTGAATCAACGCACGAAAAAATCACCACGGACCGAAAACTTTTTACAAGCGATGTTGCGCTCATCACGGGAAAAACAATCAGGGCGGAAATCAGAAGGCTTCCAACAAGGTTCATCGCCGTAACTATTACAATTGCAATCATAACCGCCATTGCGACCTTTAAAAGAATCGTGTTCAGTCCGCTTGCCTTTGCAAAATCTTCGTCGAACGTAAGGCTGAAAATCCTGCTGTAGAACACAAGATAAAAAATCAGAACGGCCGCGGAAAGTATTATGCTGAAAACCACCTGTGATTTTGCAAGAGTCAGAATCGAGGTTGAACCAAAAAGCGTTGTACATACGTCGCCTGCAAGGTTGGACTTGGGCTTGAATATGTTCATTACAAGATAGCCGAACGCAAGAGAACCCGCGCTGAGCATAGCAATCGCGGAGTCTCCCTTTACCTTTGAACTTTTTTTTGTACACAGAATGAAGACTGCAAAAACCGCCGTAACGGGAAGTACAAAATACATATTGTTCGTAAATTTTAAAACCGTGGCAAGTGCAAGCGCGCCAAAAGCGGTGTGGCTAAGCCCGTCGCCTATGAACGAATAGCGTTTCAGCACAAGAGTAACTCCCAAGAGCGCGGAAATACAGGCGATGAGAATTCCTGTTACAAAGGCGTACACCACAAAAGAATACTGGAAATATTCGCGCAGTTTTTCAAAAATTTCAGGCATTGTTTTCTCCATTGTCCTTGCATTTCCTGCAAAGTCCGTTAAGCGACGAACACGTCATGTCAATTTCAAATCCAAGTTTTTCAGAAATCTCGGTCAGAAAGGAAACAGTGGAACGGTCGGAAAGGTGTATTACCGAACCGCACCTGCTGCACTGAAAGTGTATGTGTTCCGCGCAGTCCTCGTCCGCCTGCTGGTACACATAACCGTCGCTCACGTGCGATTTGTGTTTTACAAGGCTTCCTGATTCCGTCAGTCTGTCAAGGTTTCTGTATACGGTCGTCTTGTTCACGTCAAGTCCGTTCTTCTTCAGAAAGTCTGAAAGTTCCGCGGCTGTAAAACCACGCTCGTTCTTTGACTTTATGAACTCAAGCGTAAGTTCCGATGTTCTGGTTCTGTATGACTTTTGCAACATGGTTGCATGTTATACGCAATGAATAAGATTGTCAACAAATGTAAACAAACTTGTCAAAAATCACGATTCGTTTACAAGTTTTCCGGTCATGTGTTCAACTGTGATTTCCGTGATGCACACGGCGGAAATGAACCTTCTGATTTCGTCTTCTATGTATTCGCCGTCGTCAACGAATTTTTTTCCAAGTCCGCGAAGCACCTTGAGCACGGTGTCATGGTCGTCCACTGTTTTTATTCGTCCAAAAACAATCACGCTCTTTACGTTCAGCGACCACTCGCCTTCTTTTTTAAACCCTGAATCGTACACACAGTATGAAACCTTGTCGCAGACGTGTATGGAATCAAACCTGTGTCCCGCCTTTGCGCAGTGAAAGTAAATCTTACCGTTTTCTTCGTCGTACCAGTGGTTCATTGGCATTCCATACGGATAGCCGCCGTCGCCCAATACAGAAAGCACGCCGCGTTTTTCCTGTTTTAGAATCTGCACGCAGTCCTTTGCGTCCAACTGCTGCTTGAAACGCCTCATTCCGCGAAAGTTTGCATCGGATTTTTTTTGTAAATCCGTATTTTCAGTTTTCTGCGTTTGTTCCATAAAAAATCCTTGGAAATTTACAGTTTGACTTTAAAAAAATCAGCGTTAGAACTTTCCGCCGCCCAGTGTAAGGGAAATTTTTGCGTCAACTGAAGGCGCCCTGTTCCACGCCTCGAATGTAATGTACGGTCCTACTCCAATCTTAAAATTCTTGAACGGAGTCCAGTTCATCGTCGCGGAAAAAGTCGCCGTGCTCAGGAATGTTCCTGACGACGAGGAAATCGCGTTTCTTACAGAATCGTCCAGTTTTTCCTTTCCAAAATTGACCATTCCAAACACCACGGCGCCAAAGTCCCGTGTTCCAAAGATTCTTGCGAAATTCACCACGGCCGCAACATTGTGTCCCTTTGTAAAATAGTTGTGAGTCATGTCTGAATAATTTCTTGACGAAATCGCCGACACAAGGTCAAAATCCTTTACGTCAAAGCCGTCAAAATAATACTGGGCGGCAAACGTAATCTCCGGAGTCTTCCAGTAATAGTTCAGCCCTGCCGTCGCAAAAAACAGGCCGCTCTTTCCGCCATACGACTTGTCGGCCGACCATTCGCCCTGGGTTCCGTGTTGATACACGCCTTCCGCAAAAAATCCAATCTTTGAAAACAGCGTTCCGCTCGCGGTAAGCATCGCCCTTGGAGAATCCTCATGCCGCCAGTACGCGCCAAGACCAAATTCCCAGCCGCCAAACACAAGGTCGGCCTTTGCGGCGAATGCGGTTTTGTTCAAATACGATTCGGCGGACGAAACGCCCAGAAAATCCGTGGAAGGAATTATGTAAAACCAGAGGCAGTTCTGCGTTCCGCTGAAAGTAATCTGCGTGCGGAGGTTCAAACTTCCGTCAACCTGGCTGTCAGTTGATTCTGGATCAATCATTGAAGTGTTGATCATGTCTGAAACAGGACTGAAAAAATATCCCGTTCCCCACGTTACTGTATGCTTTCCAAACCTGAAGAACGCCCTGTCCGCAAAGGAAAAATCCGTGAAAAGTTCCTTCAGCGTGATGTAGTCCGTGATGTTCGTGCTTACAGTGGTAAAGTATGAATCAATGGAAGAAATTCCGTTGGTGCTTGCCAATGAACTTGCAAGACTTCTGAAAGGATACGCAAGACCGAATTTTGTGTACATGCGGAGGTTGTTTGACGGACGCGCGTCAACTGAAAGAAGCGCCTCGGCCGCAGGCTTCAATGTTGCGCCTTCAAGCCGCGCTGTAAAGGATTTTTCGTCGTCGGCGTACAACGGAATTTTTGCTTCCATCGACGTTTTAAAAGTTCCGCCGATTTTTATGCTTCCCGTTTCAAAAAGAGAACCCCTGTTAAGCTCCGATGAAAATTTTCCAGTCTGCGTTTCTTCAATTTCAACAATGGCGGAGTCACCAAAAAGATCGTCGTCTGAAAAAAAATCATCGTCGTTCTGGGAAAACGCCGCGGAAAGGACGGCCGCAAACACGCCAAGCGCAAACACTGTCTTTTTGTTCATCAGTTCAAGCCCTCAAGATACGCCTTTGTAAAAATGTAGTCGGGAAGCGAATCAAACACAAGGTCGCTTACAACCTGCTGTGTGTTTTCGCCCTTGTTCAACTCGTCGCGTATTATCGCCTGTACGCCAGCGTAGCCCCCCGGAACTTTTGAATATTTTGGCACAAGAACAGTGCGCATGAGCCGTCCTGAACCTGAAAAATCTTCCTCCTTGAGCGTAAGGGGAATGTCGGTCCTGACGTAATACGTGGACTTTGCGTATGAAGGCTCGGTGGTCTTTGCGGTGAGCGTAATTTTATGCACGGAAAATTTTCCAAGACTTGTCTGGACGATTTCCGCTACATCGTAATTTTTGCGCCATTTTTCCCTGCTTTGTTCAACGTCGTCAATCTTTACGTCGGAATCGCCAAGCGCCTCCTTTATGGACGAGTGTGAAAATTTACGGCTTATCGGGTCGTACGCCCAGATGTTGTCGCCGTCACGCAGATAGCCTGAACCCTTGTCAGCCTCCGGAAAAAGCTGGACGATTGTCATAAGTTTTTTGTCGACACGCTGAAAAATCTTGTACTGCAGGTTTTCGTTTGGTTTGTTCGGTTTTTCTATTACAAGCGAGATTGTAGCGGAATAGTCGCCCTTGTATGCAAGAACGTCGTCGGTTGATTCCATTATCCTGTAAGCCTTTTCCGCGTCCTGCTGGCTTACCTGCGCATTTGCAAAACACGCGGCAAGTGCAAGGATGGCCGCCGATACAAAACAGGTTTTTCTGGTTTTTGTAAAAATATTTAACATGGTTTTCTCCAAAATTGATGTACACGTGATGTACACGCCGCGGTGGCGTTCATACAGCCGATGTTTATTTTACGGTCCTGAGCGCTTCCGCAGGACTCATGGCCGAAGCCTTTTTTGCAGAGCCTCGCACCGCAAAACTTGTAAGGGCGATTAAAAGAATGTACTGCCCGATTATTGAAACAGGCGAAAGCCTAAAGCTGAACCGTCCGCCGTCAAGGAAGAACGTAAGCGACTCGTTTGATATTGGAATCAAATGCACAACTGCCATTACAATTACAGCGAGGATGAAGCCCGCGCAGGCGCCAATCAGACACAGGATGACCGCCTCCGCTGTAAAAGTCCTTCCCGTATCCCTGCCCGTCATTCCAAGCGCGCGCATCGTTCCAATTTCGCGGATTCTTTCGTACAGCACCATGCGGTATGTGTTTGCCACTCCCACCATTACAATCAAAAGTATTACAATCAGAATCTGCATGGTAACGATGTGTACAACAGAAAAAACTGTTTTTATGGCGGGAACTTCGTAATACAGGGTTGAAACCGCGTATTTTACACCCTCCCACTGTTCGTCCTCGCTTAGCAGCTGTTTTTCAAGTCCCTGCCCAATGTTTGTCGGATTTGTCTTTACCGCAGCGGCGATGCTTGTAACATTGTGTCCGTCCGCACGGATTCTGTCCTCAATCATTTTTGCGACCCTTGACTGTTCGTTCTTGTTTTTAAGAAAAACCGTGAACGTTGAATATCCGCCCTCTGGAATTTCAACAAGAGAATTTATTGTTTCTATGTTTGCGTAGGCAATCATTCCGTTTATAAAACTGTTCGACTTTATTATCGCCGCAATCTTGAAGTCCTCCACGTTGTTCTGTCCGTAAATCGTGGTGGCTGTAATTATTACGTCGTCGCCAACTTCAAGGTTCATGGATTCAGCGGTTTTTTCGCTCACTATGAGGGCCTTCCTGTCCTTGAAATTCTCCTTGCTTCCCTTCAGAATCTGAAAATTGTCCGCAAGATGTGAATCTTCAAGGTCATAGCCGTAAATCTGAAAGAGGGATTTTTTGCCCTCAAAAATCATCTGCCCCATTGCAAACGAATATCTGGAATAATACGTGTATTTTATGTGAAGGTCGTTCACAAGGTTCAACACGTAATCCTTGTCGCGCACTATTCTTGAAAGCGTTGATTTTCCGCCTTCCTTTGTAGGTGGAGTTTTTTCAAAGCCCTGCAGAAGCACCGAACCGCCTGTCATCTGCGTAATCTGATTTTCAAGATTTTCAACCATTCCTGTTGTAAGTCCGTCAATCAGTGTAACAACAAAAAATCCAAAGGCTATTGCCGCCGCAAGAACTGCGCTGCGTCTTTTTTGACGCGTAAGGTTTCTGAGTGCAAGATTTATTGTTCTGTTCATCATTCACTTCCCTTGGAAAGTGCCTTTAACGGTGTGATTTTTAACGCCGAAGACACAGGATAGATATTGCTCACCACGCTTGCAAGTGTGGCAAATACAAGTGTTCCAAACACAATCGTAAAAGTCGGACTGAAATGTACAAGTCCTCCGCCAAGAATCATTTTTGCAATTTCGTTCGAGACAGAAATGTTGAACGAATTGAAAACAACAACAACAACAAACGCAAGGACGATTCCTGCAAACGAAGAAATCAGCGTGAGCGAAATCGCCTCCGTATAGAAAAGTTTCCTTACAAAGGATTTTTCCGCACCAATCGCGCGCATAGTTCCAATTTCACCCGTACGTTCAATGACCGAAACCATCATCGTGTTCATTACTATTATGAATACAACCACCACAAGAATTCCAATCAGAAGGTTGAATATGAAGCCGATTCCTGCGACCATTCCCGTGTATGAAATGGCCGCCCGCTTCCAGTCCATCACCTGAACGTTTTCTATTCCGGCCGCCTTCAACTGCCCCTGGAAATTTGCCACAGTCTTTTTCAAGGCGCGTGGATTTTTAAGTTTCAGCAGGACAAAATTCCATGAGCCGTCGTCCGTCCTGTTCAGTTGGTCGCGCAGACTTGTATCGCCAAGAATGTTGTTGAAGTCGTTCTGGAAAGAATTTGAATCGGAAACGTCAAAGTCGTCCTGGAACATATCTCCAAAAAGGTCGTCCTCGTCCATGGAAGAAAGCGAAAGGTCAACCTCCGCCGGAAGCTCCTGCTTGAACGAAGACGCGTACGTCAAATCCGCGAACGACCTTGCAAACTGCGGCGAGGAATACACGATTTTTGTCATAGCGGAATGTTCGTCGGGCGTGGTGAAAAATCCGCAGATTGTTCCCTCGCGTATGATTCCCTTTGTGTTCGCGCCCATAAGAAGAATCTTGTCGCCCAGTTTCAATTCCTGCTCAAAAATCTTCTTAAAGTTGTCCGAAAACCTTGTATCAAGCAGAACCTCGTTTGAGCCGTCGGAAGGAATACGCCCTTCCCTTATGTTGATTCCTGAAAATGTTTCCCAGTAGGATTTTTCATCGCCTGCAAAAAGAAGTCCAACGGGCATATCTGTAAAAGAGATGTCGTCGCGCTTTGAAAAGGCCTCCATGTCAACTTCCACATCGTTTGAAATTATAACCTGCGCGCTGATCTGACGCGTAAAACCTTTTACATCCGCGTCGGCTGAAACCATTTCAATGATTTTTTCGATTTCTGGAAGGGCTGGAACCTGCGGAAGGTTTCCGTCCACGGTGGTCCTGTTCACTCCGAATATGTCGATGGTTTCTCCCTTTTTTGAAACCGACGAAAAAACAATGTCGCCCGTGTAATTTGCGCGAAGGTCTTTTTCAAGTCCACGGTTCACGCTTTCAAGAAAACTGTTTCCAAGAATTACAATCGCGACGCCGAACACCAGAAAAAGCGAAACTATTACAGTCTTGGCTTTGTGTTCACGCAGATTCCGCAAAGCAAGACGGAATATTGTAGCCATCATTTTACCTCCAGACCGTATACGTCGCTTCCTGCCTTGTGTAAATCTTCCACGATTTTTCCGTCAAGAAGGTGTACAACGTGGTCGCACATTTCGACAATCCTTGAATCGTGTGTTGAAAAAATAAACGTGGTCTTAAGTTCGGCGTCCCTGTTCAATGCCTTCATAAGCGAAAGAATCTGCCTTGAATTTTCGGAGTCAAGGTTCGCCGTAGGTTCGTCCGCAAGAATCACGGGAGCCTTGGTTACAAGGGCGCGAGCAATGGCGACACGCTGCCTCTGTCCGCCGGAAAGTTCCGTCGCCTTGTGGTTCTTCCAGTCGGAAAGTCCAACCTTTTCTATAAGATAGTTCACCCATTCTTTTTTCTGCTCCCTTGAAAAATCATCCACGGGAGAACGCGCCGCCCTGTCCTTTGAGTCAAGCAGGATTGGAAATTCAATGTTTTCGTACACGTTCAGTACAGGAATCAGATTGAAAGTCTGGAATATGAAGCCCAGATGCGAACGGCGAAGCGAAGTGATTCTTTTGTCGAGTTTTGACGGAAGTGATTTTTTATATTTTTTACCTTCCCTTGATTCCTCGCCGGAAGCCCAGCGTCCGCTCCTTACCTGGGTTTCTGAAAGGTTTACACCCTCGTACACGTCAACGCCGTTTATGTTTATTGAACCTGATGTAGGAAGGTCTATAAGTCCTATCATATTGAGGATTGTGGATTTTCCAGAACCGGACGGACCTGAAATCGCGGCAAATTCGCCCTTCTCAACGGAAAAGGAAACTCCCTTTACGGCCGCGACTTCCTGTTTTCCAAGCGGATAGGATTTTTTTAAGTCGGAAATTGTTATTACGCTCATTTTATGCTCCCTAAAATTTAAATGAAAGTCTTTTTAAGATGTCGGCGAGTCGCAACAACACATCGCCTGCACCGGAGTCAACTATAGCAAAATCAAAGAGTTATGTCTCCTTTTTGCACGCTGTTTTTAATACAAAATCCCCAAAAAGAATTACAGAACAGAAAGCGTTCAAACAGGTGTGTAAAACGATTAAAAAACTTGAACATTCGTGAACAGTCGCCATATAATTGAACCATGAACGTACACATACTTGAAATGCCGCTTGACTTTGGGGCCAGCCGCCACGGTTCGGACATGGGACCTTCGGCCATAAGGCTTGCAGGAATCAAGCAGCGTCTTGAATCCCTGGGACACAGGATAATTGAACACACCGACATTTTTCAGCCAAAACCACAGGAATACGAGGACGTAGGAAATCCCCGCGCAAAATATTTAAAGCCAATAGTGAACGCCTGCACAAAACTTGCGGAACAGGTTGAACATATTTCTTCCGCAGGCGATTTTCCGCTTGTGCTTGGCGGAGACCATTCCATCGCCCTGGGTTCAATCGCGGGAATGTCTGCCACTGCCAAAAAATCCGACAAAAAACTTGGAGTGCTTTACGTGGACGCGCACGGAGACTTCAACAGCACCGAAACGACCCCTACAGGAAACATTCACGGAGAATGTCTTGCTTCTTCCGCAGGAATTGGAATCACGGAACTTACAGACCTGCATTTTGAAGGTCAAAAAATCGACCCTGCAAACATCTGTCTTGTCGGGTGCAGGGATCTTGATTCAGGCGAAAAAGAACTTATGAAAAACGCAGGGGTCACCGTGTTCACGATGAGCGACATTGAACGTCAGGGTTTTCCTGAAATAATAAAGAAGATCAAACTTTTCTTCCTTACGCGCGCGGACATTGTACACGTAAGTTTCGACATGGACGTTCTAGATCCTATGTTCGCGCCGGGAACTGGAATTCCGCTTCCAGGCGGTCTTACAAACCGCGAGGCCCTTCTTTTGATGGAAGAAATGTCCGCTACAGGAAAGGTAAAATCGGCTGAAATCGTGGAGGTGAATCCAATACTGGACGTAAGAAACCAGACCGCGGTTCTTGCTGTAAGCCTTGCGGCAAGGCTTTTGGGTGAAACGCTTTACTAAAAACGCGTCCTGCAAAGCCCAAAAAAACACAGACCCTGCAGGACGCATTAAACGTATTAGACGTATTTAAAGGCTCGCAGACTTTTCTGCGCCGCCGTAATCCTAGTAGTTTTCTTCCTTGATTTCAAAGAAGCTCTTTGGATGAACGCATACAGGACAGACTTCAGGCGCCTTTGTTCCAACAACAACGTGTCCGCAGTTCCTACATTCCCACACCTTTACAGAACTCTTTTCAAACACTTCGTTTGTTTCAACGTTCTTCAAAAGTGCGCGGTAGCGTTCCTCGTGGTGCTTTTCAATCGCTCCAACGGCACGGAATTTTACAGCCAGAGCCTTGAATCCTTCCGCCTCGGCTACCTTGGCGAAATCTTCATACATATCGGTCCATTCGTAGTTTTCTCCGTCGGCGGCCGCGGCAAGGTTTGCCTTTGTGTCGCCGATTCCTTCAAGTTCCTTGAACCAGAGTTTTGCGTGTTCCTTTTCGTTGTCTGCCGTCTTCAAAAAAAGCGCCGCAATCTGTTCAAGTCCTTCTTTTTTTGCAACCGACGCAAAATATGTGTACTTGTTCCTTGCCTGGCTTTCTCCTGCAAAAGCCGCCTGTAAATTTTTTTCCGTCTGTGTTCCTGCGTATTTGTTCGCCATTTTCATTGCTCCTAAAAAATTGATTTTTTGCGCGGTTTTCCGCGATTTTGTTTTGTCCGCGAAGGCTTGCAGTTTTTTTTGAAAAGCCTCCGCGTCTTTACACACAAAAGTGTTTATTTGTCCGCCCAGAGTCCGTGAAGGTTGCAGTATGCGTATGCGCGTGCAACCTCGTCTCCGTCAGTCAGGGCGAATACAGCCTTTGGCTCGTCGGATGGACTGAGTTTTTTCAACTGGCTTGTTTCCTTTGTTTCAAGCACAATCCATTCGATGTAATGCTTTTCTTCCATTGGGTGTGTTACAGAACCCACGCTCACCGTTACAGTGTTTCCGTTTTTAGACACAACCGGAACGTGTTTTTCAACAGCCGCATCGGTGGTGTTCGCCTTGAGCAAAGACATCGCCTCGCCGCAGCACACTGTTTCAGAAGCGGTTTCCTTGAGCATCGCCACAACTTTTCCACATTTGTTGCATTTGTAGAACTTGACTTCCATATTGATTTCTCCTTGTTTTTAAGGCGGCAGTTCCCGATGGCCGCCTTGATTTTTGCTAGATTTTTTTTGAACATTCAGGGCAAACGCCGCTGAACACAACGCTGTGTTCTATCGCCGTATGACCGGTCCGTTCCAGCCGCCCCTGGACATTTACAATCTCCGTAGGGTCAAAGTCCGGAACATCCGTAACCCTGCCGCAGTTTCTACAGTAGAAATGATAATGCCGAATCAGCGTGCTGTCAAAATGATCCGCGCCGTCAGGGACCTTTACCCGAAGGACTTCTCCCCTGCAAACCAAAAGGTTTAGGTTTCTGTACACGGTTCCCCTGCTTATGTGAGGGTCGGACCTTCTTGCAAGGTCGTAAATCTCGTCGGCGGTGGGGTGCGCCATGTTTCCGTCCATTATGGCAAGGATTAAAGATCGCTGTGCGGAATTTCTATTCTGCATAGTAACCTCCCTTTTCTTGCCTGAATTGTATCATTGAATCAAATCTTTGTAAATAGTAATAAGTCCTATTATTATAAAATGTATTACAAAACTGTTTTTATAATTTAAATTCACGAGTTTGTTTTACAGTGCGTTCAACATCAAAAAAGCCATTGAAAAAGCGCGTCCGATAAAAATAAATAAGCCCGCTCCGTGTTGAAGCAGGCCTATTTATTCACTCGCTAAAATATTTTTCAGAAAACCGTCACTCGTTTTTGTCCGCGGAGGACCTTCTGGTTTTAACCTCGTTTGTAATTTCAAGCACCTTTGCGTCGTTCAATATGTAGTTCTTTTTGAACACTATCACGCCCACCACAAGCACCACCATTGGAATCAGTGTAACGCACATCCTCAATCCCGTACTTGAAGAAGGAGGAAGCGTAGTTCCAACTATCGCGTCCTTGTTGATGTTGCATATCGAAAGAATCAGTCCTGCAATCATGGCGGAAAGACCCGACGCAAGTTTTACAACAAACGTCTGCATGCTGAATATTACCGCCTCGTCGCGCCTGTTGTTTTTAAGTTCGCCGTAGTCCACTGTGTTTGCAAGGAAAACTGTAACAATTACGTTCAGCATACCGATGGCGCTCATTATGAGGAACGCGGACGGAACCAGGGCCCAGAAATTTGTAGTTCCAGAAAACGAAACGAACAGAAGGATTATGTATCCAACGAACGCCATTACAAAACTTGTATAGAAAATCTTTGTGGTGTTCATAAATTTTCTAAGCAGCGGAAACAGGAACATCATCGCAAGAATCTGAAATCCTCCGCCAAGCGTGTTGAACAGAGTGTAGTTTCCCTCCCAGTTTGCAGGGCTGAAATCGTATTTAAAGAAGTATATTACAAGGTTCGACGTTATGTACAAGGCAGTGTTTATGCACACAATCGCCACCACCATGGTCATCGCCTGGTCGTTCTGTAAAAGCGCCTTGAACATATCGCCAACGCCCGGACTTTTCATGTCTACCGTAGGCTTTTCCTTTATGGTGAAGCACATTACAGCAATCAGCAATACAAACACAGCGGCCACTATTATCGCCCACACCCTGTAGCCCGCTCGCTCTATTGGAACTTTTGCCTTTACAACCTGCTGTTCCACGTCAAGAATCTTCAATGCGTTTTCTTCGATTGCAAGAATCTGTTTTTCAGTCGCTCCGTTTTGGGCGAACGCCTCCTCAAACGTCCTTATGTCCGTGTTTATCTGGGAAAGCCGTGCTTCAAGGTCGATAATCTTCTGTCTTACGGAAGCCTGCCTGCTTGTGCTCAGGTCTGAAATGTCCTTTGCGTTCTCCAGTGCAAGATCCTTTGCAAAACCGTCGCGTTCGCGGATTCTCACTTCAAGAGTCTGAACGTTGTCCGCCATTTCAGGAGGAAGAACCGCCCTCACCTCGTCCATGAGTATTGTCTGAGCCTTTTTGAGGGTTTCCGCCCTTGACACCGCCCCCGTGTATTCCGGAGTCTTGTCGCTGAACTTCATTCCAAAGAACGAAACCATCAGAACGGTTGAGATTGTAACAAGAGCCGAGCCGACGCCCGCCGCAGAACGCGCGAACGCCGAAAGTCCTTCCCTCTCCTTTCCGCCCTCTGTAAACGCCGGAATCATCGACCAGTATGGAATGTCCATCATCGTGTATGTAACGCCCCACAGAATGTACGTGCAGGCGGCATACGCCACAAGACCGCCGCCAGAAAGGCTCGGCGGACAGGAATACATGAGATAGAGAATCACCGCGTTTGTAATTGTTCCAATCATGAGCCATGGACGGAATTTTCCCCACCTTGTCTTTGTCTTTGCAACAACAACACCCATCAACGGGTCGTTGAACGCGTCAAAAACACGCGCCGCAAGAAGAATTACACCCATCGCCCACGCAGAAACGCCCATGATGTCCTGATAGTAATACAGGATGTAACTTGCGGAAAGCATATAAACCATGTCTTTCGCGACGGCCCCAAAGCCGTAGGTAATCTTTTCGGCGAATCCAAGCGATTTGCCTGCCCTCGTTTCCATTAGTTCCTCCTTAGGAATCCGCATGATGACAGAAGGACTGTAAACCTGCGACAACGAATCGACTTTGGTTTTGATAGTCGCTCTATCATTTCTACACAATAACTATCAACGATGAATTCAGTTTTGTCAAACAAATAATCATGTAAATTCAAAAAAAATTACAAAACCGGCTCCTGCGCCGCAAAAACCGCATTACAGTGTAAAACCTGAACTGCACTGTAATGGCCGCACCGCAAAACCGGCTCCTGCACCGCAGTAACTGATTTCCTTACAGCCCGGTTCCTACAATTGAAACAAAGACGTTGTCAGAACGCCCTTTCTGGTCTGTAACGACAATCTCGTATTTTCCAGGCTCGGCGTTCCATTCCATCGTTTCGCCCGGACGCGTCCTTCCCAGAAAATTTGAACCGTTGAACCAGATGAGTTCGGAGGCGTCCGCGTCGGCCGAGGCGCACAGGATGATTTTGTTTTTTGAGCGGTCCTTCAGGCGGAAAACATAGTCCGTTCCGGAAAGCGGCGAAATAATCTCCGGCGGATAGCCCAGCCGCTTGAAGTCCATTTTAAGGTCCTCTGGCGGAAAATCGGGCGGCACAAGGCGGGGAAGACCCGCCTGCCTGAAAAGTTCCTGCAGGTCGCTTGGCCAGAACTCGCGCACGACAGTCTTTACGTACGGATTTTCTTCCTCGCCGTCCAGAGTCCTGTAACCCGTCCTTGTGTCGATGTTTATCTCCCTGTGAATCCTGCACTTGTCTATTGGCGAAACGCCTGGAATGAACCACGAAAGTTCAACTTCCGAACAACATTCCGTAGGAAGTCCGCCGCTCACCGCGCATACAGGAATCTGGGTGCAAAGTTCGCTGTGCCGTTCAACGGGAATACGCATCTCTTCCGGGATGTCGGACAGTATGGAATAGGCAAGGTTGAACAGAAGAGGCGCAGCCATTTTTCGTCCGATGAAAGAGTTGTTTCCCTCGCCGTCGGCGTTTCCAATCCATACGGCGCACACGTATCGGTCAAAAATCCCAACGCTCCAGCAGTCCTTGAATCCTATTGAAGTTCCGGTCTTATACGCCACAGGAACGTTCTGGATTTCCCTTGGCTTTGTCTGGTACGGCGGCGTGTTTTCCTCAAGCATTTTTTTTACGATGAATGAACTTTCCCTTGAAAGAAGACGTTTTCCTCCGAATTTCTTTGGCGACGGAACAAAATTCAGTTCATATTCGATTCCGCCGTTTGCAAGAACTCCATACATCTTTGCAAGTTCAAGCATTGTAACCTCGCAGGTTCCAAGAACAATCGAAAGCCCGTAATAATCACGCTCCCTCATTCCCACAACGCCTGAATCCTGCATGAAGTCGTAAAGGTCGTATTTTTTTATCTGGCGGTTAAGCGTTATGGCGGGAATGTTCCTGCTGTCTGCAAGGGCGAACCACGCCTGCACGGGTCCCTTGAAAATGCTTCCGTAATTGTCCGGCGTGTATTCGTTAAAAGTCTGAGGGGTGTCCTTCAACATCGTCCTGTAGTGTATGAGTCCCTGGTCAAGCGCGAGCGCGTATATGAATGGCTTCAGGGTTGAACCGGGCGAACGCTTTGAGGTTGTAATGTTCACCTGGCCCTGTATTTTTTCATTGTAATAGTCCGCAGAGCCTATCGCCGATACAACTTCCATGCTCTTCCAGTCAAACACAAGAACAGCGGCATTACGCACGCCAAGGCTTGAATTCTGGTTCAGATAGGTGTTAAAGATATCCTCGCATTTTTTTTGAAGTGAAAGGTCAAGGCTTGTACGCAGAGTTTTACGCGTCCTGTGCGTGGGTCTTGTGTTCAGCATTTCTGTAAAATGCCTTGCCTCGTTTGGAAAAGAACATTCAACGGACATCTGCATATCCATGAAAACTTCTTTTTCCGCATCCTCGGGGTGCTTTTCAATCCACGAAGAAAAAAGCACCTTCCTTGCCTGTATAAGTTCGCTTGGCGTCATCAACGGACCTGGCGAACGCTTCACAGGATTCTGCGGAAGGACGGCAAGCATTATTATTTCAGAAAGGTTCAAGGTCCTTACGCTTTTTCCAAAATAATACCACGCGCCAGTCTCAAAGCCCTCCACGTTTCGTCCGCACGGCGCGATGTTAAGATAGGCCTCGAGAATCTGGTTCTTTGAAAAACACATTTCAAGATACAGCGCGCAAAAAATCTGCCGCAGTTTTCCAGCCACGCTCCTTGTGTAAAGACCGTACTTGAGTTTTGCAACCTGCATTGTAATCGTGGACGCGCCCATGCGCCTTGAATGTTTTACGTATGTCTGCCAGCCGGCCCGTGCCACCGCCACAAGATTTACGCCGTTGTGAGTGTAAAAATACCTGTCCTCCTGCAAGAGAAGCGCCTCTACAAATTCAGGCGGAAAATCCTCAAGCGGTCTGAAAATCCTGAACTTTTCGTCGCGCGTAAGGAACACCTGCAGAAGTTCTCCGTTCCTGTCGGAATAAGAGCGTGAAAATTCAATTCCAGAAAGAACATCCCCCCGGCTCCTCTGATACAGTACGTGAAGCCCAAGGGAGATGAATGAAACCAGCAGAACGGATGCAGAAATCAAAGCCGCGGTGCGTTTTTTTGAGCGTTTTTTTGTAAGACCCATTTTTATTTTGAAGGACCGTCCATCGGAAGAATCTCAATCGGCTCGTAAGGTGTAATGGCTCGTATTTCCTTGTTGTACATGCTTTCCGCGAACATTGGCGGAACTGTAAACCTTCCGGAACTTACAGCCTTTGCCCTGTAGGTGAACGTATTGACCTTGTCCGTTACAGTTCCGTACACCACAACCCTGTCCTCCCGTATGTCAACATAATCGGGCGACCACGGAAGCGACGTCTGGCCGCGTATTGAACGTATGTCGGTTTCAAGACCCGCAGGCGTCATGTCTATAAGCGCGATGTTTCTCATGACGCCGCCAAGGCTTCTGAACGAAACCCTTATCTGCACAGTGTCGCCAATCTTCAACGACTTGAGCGGACTTCCGTCTTCTGAAAGTATCTGACGGCTGACCTCAAGTCCATCTGAAATCTGCTTTTTTGGAATGTCGCGTTCAAATCCCGCCTGGACGGCGCCGTAATACAGCGGCATGGACCTGTCGGAAACATAACGTATTTTTTTTGCGGACGGTGAAAATTCTCCTGCAAGGACGGAATCTCCATTCAACTGAATCTCCGTCTGGTTCTTTTCCGCGATTTCATAGATTTTGTAAACCTCGCTCTTGTCGGTGTATGCATAACTTTCAAACGCGCGTATGGCCGCCGAGGTGGAATATGTACTGTAATACCTGTATTCAAGGTGCGAGCAGAGTTCTTCAACTTCACGAGCCTTTATGTCGCCAATCCTTGACGGAAAGTATGAGGCTACGATGTCTATGTATGTGGCGATGTAATGAAGTCCGTTGTGGTAGATCCACGACGAGTCAAACGTTTTTCTGTTCTTTACCTTCTGAAGAATTTCGTTTGCCTTCCTGTCCTGCTTGAGCATTGCGTATGAGGCGGCAAGGTAAAGACCCTCGTAGTCGCTTGCCGTGAAATTCTTTCGTGTAAGTTCTCCTTCAAGCGATTCAAGATACGATGTTGTAACAACGTCGCTTTTTGTAAGAACGTATATAGCAAACGCCCTTATGTATATTCCGTATGAGGAATCGTCGCGTCTTGAGGCGATTGAACGAACCGCATCCAGCGTCTTTGCATACATTGAAGACGGAACGTAAAAGCCCCTGTTCTTTGCGTCAGTCAAAAATTCCGCGCAGTACAACGTTATGAAGTCGTCGTTTTCGCTCTTTCCCGTCCAGTATCCTATGTTTCCGTCTGATTTCTGGCGCGACTGTAAAATAGAAATCGTGTCCGAAACCATTTTTTCCGCGTCGGACTGTGTTTTTCCCGCAGCCTTTACAAAATCCTTGTAAAGATATGGATACGCCTTTGACGTTACCTGTTCAGAGCAGCCGTATGGATATTCCTCCAGGAATGTTTTAAGCCCGGACCTGAACGTTGTTGGAACGTTTGAAACGGAAACATTGCGTTTTGCCATTTCGTCATACAGCCTGTGGTCCACGTCTATCTCAGCCTGAGGTTTTTTGGAAAGACCCGCGTGAATCCATACCTGATAAGGCATGGATGGACGAACGCTCATCGTTGAACTTATTACAGACGATTCAGTTTCGTCCGACGCCGTAAATTTTATCTCGGCCGCGCCAAGAACGTCCTTTGCCCTGACCCTGAACTTTGCAGCAGCGTCCCTTCCCTCGGCGATTTTGAGTTTTACAGACTTTTCTCCAATTATTTCAAGATGCCTTGAGCCTTCCGCCCTGAGCAAGACGCTGTTCTCCCCCGTTCCCTTGTGGTTGTTGGTTACTGAAACGGAAACGTCGAACTCGTCGCCCGGAGCGGCCGCAAGCGGAACGTTTGGCATTATTATAAGATCGTTTGCGGCAAGCGTTGATTTCTGTTCAACTCCTATCCTGTCCTTTGACACTGCGACCGCCATTACACGTATCGTTCCGTTAAAGTAGTCTGGCACCCTGTATGTTACGCTGCGCTTTTCCGGACCTGTCTCCACTACACCCGACCAGAACGCAACGGAATCGTTCTGCCTGCGTTTGAACGGATTCAGGTTCTTTGCAAGCCTTTCCATCGCCGCGCCGCCGCCTGTAGCGGAAAGCGTCCTTAAAATATTGAATTCCGGAAGCACAAGGTCAAGAATCTGCGAGGTTCTGACCTCAAGCGCGCGTTTCTTGAAGAAGAACGCAAGCGGATCGGGAGTCCTGTATTTTGCAACCTGAAGGATTCCCTCGTCTATCGCAAATATCACGATTTTTCCAGAATCGGAAGAAGAATAATTGATTTTCAAATCCGTTCCAGATTTTATCTCGGACGGAAATTCAAGATTTATGCTGTTCGTGCGTTTTTCCCTTCCAACAGAAAACGGAACCGCTCCGTAACAGAACGGACTCATGAAAATTTCTTCGGAAGAGGCGGATCTTGCATACATTACGTTTATGTATCCGTTTCCCTCGATGTCTTCTGGAATCTGTATTGTCTGCACAGTTGAAAGTTCGGAAGTCTTGAACCATTTGTATGTGTACAGCCTGTCGCGTTCAACCGTTATAAGTCCGTAGCCCTCGTAAGGCGCCTTTATGAAAACTTTTGCGACGGAGCCGGGGTTCAAGTCGGCGGATTCAAGTTTTATGTCAAGTTCCGCGGTGCGTGTAAGGCTTCGCGAAACGTTCCTGTCGCCCACAATCGTATAACTTATCGAGTTGAACACAAGTCCTTCCGAATCGGAAAGCGTAATCCTGTATTCTCCGGGATTCTGGGAAGGCACGAAAAATTCCGTTCCGTTCCGTGAAATCTCAATCTTCCTTGACTCCACGGGATATGTCTTTTTGACGGACTGATATTTGTAAAGTCCGTTGTGCTGCTTTACCAGAGTTGAAACATAACGCACTTCTTCTATTGAAAGCGTAACGTCGGAAAGTGAAATCTGTTCAAGATTCTGGTCTATCGCGATGAACGAAAGTTTGCGCTTTGAATTGGCGTTTATGTAGTCCAGTTTTCCGTCGGCCTTGTAGCCCACAAGATGTCTTAACGGAGAAACATACACGCTGGACTGCGACGACACGCTTCTTCCGCCCGCCTTTTCAAATCCTTCGGCAAAGAACGAAAGCCTGTACGTGGCCCTCTCGAATTTTGCAAGGTCAAGTTCAAATGAAACCTCGCCGTTGTCGTCCGCCACGGTGTTTCCAAGAAAAACCTCATGCGACGAACCTTCCTTGAACGGATCTGAAAATTTGTAGTCCGAATATCTGTACAGCATCGGAAAGCCCGGCGTAAGAAGAAGATTCGCCTTTACGGCGTGTCCCGCGGCCGGAGTTCCAAAAAGATTTTTAAGATGCACAGTTCCCTTGAGTTCTCCGGGATTTATCCAGCCCTTTCCCGGAAGCGGATCAAAGCCCGTTGTTATGGAAAGACTGTCCGGCAGATATTCCTCGATTTTTACGTTTTCAGATGCAAGGAAATTTCGTTCCGTCCTGTCCTTGTATTCCTTTATAAAATATAGATTTGCGCTATAATTTCCTGTTGGCGAATAGTCCTGCGTTTTAAAACTGATTTCCTCAAAGCCTGACGAGGAAAGCTGAAGTCTCCTTGTATAAATCACAGAGCCGTTTGAGTCCACAACCTCCGCCTCAAGAGGAGTTCCCCTAAGGTCTATGTTCCAGTCGTTTGCCTTTGCAATCATTGCAAGGTGGACTTCCTCGCCGGGACGGTACATTCCACGGTCGCTGAACATATAGGCGGAAATCTTTGCAGGGTCGGAATTTCCGTATTCTCCGCCAACGTCAAAATTTGAATAGTCAAGGACGCGTCCGTTTTCGGAATAAGGCATGAACGAAAGGTCGTTTGAAGTTTCAACCACAAACGCTGTAGGTGTATGTTCGCCCGTATAGCCTGAAATCGCAGGAAACCAGGCCCGGCCTCCGCCGTCCGTTCTTGCAGTAAGGATTGCGTTTCCGTTCAGCCCGATTATGCGTACGGACGCGTCGGCAATTGGGCTTCCGCCTGAAATCGACTGCACAAAAACGTTCCGAGTTCCATCGCTGTTCTTCTTTACGATGAATCCAATGTCCGTTACAAGAATCAGCCTTCTGTCGGAAAGAGATTGCTGTCTGCCGTAATAATAATTTTCCTGCCGTCCAAGCCTTGATTCTGTGTCCGTCACCTGGAATATGAAAAGTCCGTTTGCAAGGTTCTTCCCAGGATTTGAAGACATCTTTTCGCCAAGGTCGTACGAAAAATACGAAACGTATCTGTCGCTTGCGCCCGCAATCTTGAAAGAGCTTACCTCGGATTCCGCTATGTTGTTCTCGCTGAAGTTGTATGTGTTGAAGTTGAAGTTCCTCATGTTTCCGTTTGACATGGAAACAAGGTGGTTCACGTCCTTCGGCATGATTCTTGAAAGACGGAAATACGCCGTATCGACTCCGCGCGAATAAATCGCAAGCCTCCTGCTTCCTGAAAGCGAAAGAATCGTTCCCTCCGACATTATCGAAAGTTCCCTTGGATATTTTGGAACTGGAACGCACCTGGAATATACGTTCTGAGAATTGTCAAAATGCAGTCTGTATCCGCCAAAAAAATTCAGGTCGCCGTCAATCTTTACGTAAAGGTAGCGTCCCGCCGTAGCGTTGAACCTGAAACTGTTTATTGAAGATGCGGGTTCAGGCGTTGGAACAGGGTCAAGCGAAATCTTTTTTGACATTCCAAGAATCTCGTCCGTGCAGAACTCTGCGCTCCAGGCGTAATTTTCAACCGCATTCCAGCCTTCCATCTCCGGCCTGTCCTTTGGAAGTTCGTATACGGAAATCTTTTCGTGAATTTCCTCCACTGAAACAGAACCCTTCGTTTCAAGCACGAGCATCTGGTCGTAATTGTTTGAACTGTTTTTTACAAGCGACGCCGAAATTCCTTCTATGCGGACAAAATCGCTCATTCCAGGAATCGAAACGCCCTCGCTCGACTCATAGCCCGACTTTCCGCCAACCTTCGCCTCTATTCCCTTTTTCATGGAAACGACCACGCTTGAAGTGTACGGCGGAATCGGAAGGCTGTCCGAAACGATATACGCCTCTGAAAAATCCTTGCTCATCGAAACTTCAAACGGAACTGACTCCGAACGGATTTTTCTTCCCCTTGAATCAAGATATACAAAATCCATTGAAACGCATTTTCTTACGGATTCCATTTCCATTGGATGCGAGGAACGGATTGCGGCGGTAACACGTTTTTCCTGCGGATTCTGGGGATTTATGTAGAATTCAGGACTGCGAAGAGATGTTGAGAACGCCTCGGTCTTGAAGGTGAACGAATTCTTTACGCTGACGTTCTTTGAAAAAATCGACTCCGGCATTGAAACCTTGTATTTTCCGTCCAAGGCCCACGCGGATTTTGGAGTGAACGTAAGCACGGAGTCGCTCGACCACTGCCATTTTCCGGCGATTTCAGGCAAAATTAAAATCGGGGCGCTTGGCTCCCTGTCCACCTCGTCAAGCCCTGCCACAGAACCGTCGAACATTACAGAAAGAACTTCAGGCGTTCCGTCCGGATTTGGCCTTCCCGAAGGCTCATGCACGCTGTATGAAACCGGAACCTTTGACTTTGAGCCGGACTTTACGCTGTGCCTTGTATACCTTGACTCCTCCTTGGTGGACGAACAGGAAAATACAAGTGCGGAAAAAATCAATGCAAAAAAAATTACAATGCGGCGGCAAGTTTTCATAACTCCTCCAAAATAATAGCAGCGGTGACTGTATTGATGTCTGTTTGTGGACGAAGGGGTCTTCCCCTGCACATTTTTTTGTTATATCTTACAGAGTCATTGTACAGAGTATTACATAAAAAAGGAAGTTTAAAAAATTCCTACACAGACCTGTACAGTATGCACGGACGTCCGCCTGTCTCGTAGTTCATGTCCTGTTCAATCCGCCTGTGTTCCGCAAGGTAGTTCAGGTAATGGCGTACAGTCACGATTGAGATGTTCAGTTTTTCAGAAACCATGTCGGTGCTGTGCCAGCCTGAGTTTTCAACAAAAAAATCCAGGATGGTTTTCAAGGTTTTTTCCTGGATTCCCTTTGGATAGGTCTTGCGTTCAGGTCTTGCCGCGGCAAGAAGAAGGCTGTCAACATCGTTCTGGTCCAGAATCAAGGCATCCCTCAAGGCGTTTGTCTTTGCGACAAATTTTTCAAGCGCGGCCTGAAGCCTCTCGTATGAAAACGGCTTTATAAGATAGTCCAACACGCCAAGGTGCATGGTTTCCTCAATGGTACGGGAATCGTTCGCCGCGGTTACCATGACAACCTCGGTGCAGAGTTTTTTTTCACGTATTTTTTTGAGGGTTTCAATTCCGTCCATGTATGGCATGAAAACGTCAAGCACGACAAGATCAACTTCATTGCAGTCAAGAAATTTCAGCGCCTCGCGTCCGTTCCTGCACGAGCCTGCAACGACAAAATCCCTGTTCTTGCATACATAACGCTCGTTTATCATGGAAACCATAGGGTCGTCCTCAACAATCAGAACTTTATAACTCATCTTGATTCCCCCTGTTTTTTTACGCGCCCCTCAAAACTCACCATGAAGCAGGCGCCGCTTCCTGCCTGGCTTTCAACGGAAATTGAACCGCCAAGGCTTTCCACAAGCTGTCTTGTATGAAAAAGCCCCACTCCCCTGCCCTCGCCCTTTGTGGAAAATCCCTTTTCAAAGACTTTTGCAAGGTTTTCTTCAGAAATTCCAGGCCCCGAATCTTTTACGGTCATAAGAAATCTTCCGGGTTTTGTGAACACTCCAAATACAAGGACATTCGAGCCTTCCCCCCCGTCCGGTGAAAAAAAATTCATAGCGTCTATCGCGTTGTCGATGAGGTTTCCCGTTATGGTAACAAGGGCCGCGCCTGGTATTTCGATGTCGGATTCCCTGAAACACAGTCCTTCCTGCAGGACGAATTTCACATTACATTCAGATGCGCGTGCGATTTTTCCTATAAGAAGCGCCGCGAACGAAGGATTTTCAATGCACTTCATCACACGCCCTACCGTCTCCCTCTGAATCAAAGATATGTTTTCAATGTACGAAACCGCCCTGTCATAGTCGCCGATTTGAACCAGGCCCAGAATCACGTGCAGTTTGTTTGTAAAGTCGTGGCTGTTCGCGCGCATTGAGTCCACAAGGAATTTAGTTCCCTCAAAATCCTCCGCGAACTCCACAAGCCTTTCCTTTATGTTCTTGAAAATCCACGAACATATTGCAAGTTCCATCAGAATCGCAGACAGCGTTACAATCACAAAAAGTCCCACCGTCCTTTCCGTAACGCTCATCATTGATTTTTTAAGGCGTATCGCCATTATGAAGCCCGAATAGTTTCCGTGTTCGTCGTAGAACGCGCTGTACGTCCTGCGCTGCGGACCTGAAGGACCTATGTCGTTTTCCGTATAGAAGCCCCTGGTGTGGCATGAAAAATCAGGAAGAGTTCCGTCGTATTGCGTGTTTACAAGATGGCGGTTCGTGTGGTAGATGCGGTTATTGTTCACGTCGACGATTGAAATCACGTCAACCTCTGAAAGTTCCCCCACTACGCAATCCATATAGGCGCAAAGTTCCGTCTGGCTGAAATCCCTTGTAAAATAAAAAAGCCTGTTTACAAGTGCGGATGTGCTTTGCAGTTCCTTGCTGAGCGCCCTGTCGTTCAGTCCTATGTTTATTACAGCCCCGCCAAACGCCATCAGCACCGTGGTGGAAATTATCAAAACCAGCTGCGTAATCTGAATCTTCCGCCTTAAAACCTCAAGGGTTCCCCTACATTCCTTTTCCATCATGTGGAAACTATACACCCTTTCTGAACTTTCAAAAGCCTTTTTAAAGTAAAAAAAGTCGTTCTGCAAAATGAAAACGCCTTTTAATCTTTCAAAAAATTGTACACGAAGGAAGAACAACATATCATCAAGGCATAAAAACAGGCGCAAGACCTGTAAAGTTTAAGGAGTAAAAAATGAACATTCCACATCTTCTTGAGGCGGCGATGCTTGTCTGCTTCGGTTTTTCATGGCCGCTGAACGTGGTGAAGGCGTACAGGTCGAACACCGCAAAGGGCACGAGCCTCGCCTTCATAACGCTTATAATTACAGGGTACGTCGCGGGAATCATGGCAAAAATCATAAACCGCCAGATAAATTACGTCCTCGCGGTATATTTTTTGAACCTTCTGATTGTATCGCTGAACGTCGCGGTCTACATACGGAACAAATCGCTGGACAGAAAAAGAAATGAAAACTCCGCTTCTTTTTCAGGAAGCGAAAAAATACTCCAGTTTAAAAAATCCAGGCTGGAAGAACTTTTGATGCAAGATGAAAAGGAGGATGAAATGGGCGTGAACTATTCAAATTCGCTGGACGAAGTCATAAATCCTGCGCAGAAAACCTTGGCGGAAGAAAAAAACTCCGTGATCCTTCTTGGCGGCTCGCTAGACCTGAAAATTCCGGTTGCAGCCCTTTCAAGGGAATTCAGCTTCAACTTTGAAATCTACAACAAAAGCCAGGCGGAAATCTCTCTGCTGGATGCAAAAAAGATTTTCTTGGAAAAAATAAGGGCGCTTGAGCCCGAGGGAATCATCCTCCACCTTGGAGAAAACGACAGGGCGCTTTTTAAAAACAGGGCGTCCGACTTCGACGGGCTTTACATTTCTCTGATTGAAGACATAAGACGCGAGAACGGAAAGTGCCGCATCGCCGTGGTTTCGCTTTTGAACACAAAAAAAGAAAAAACAGTTTCAGAAATGAACAGGCACATAAGGGCGGTCGCCGAGGCGGAACGCTGCACTTTCGTGAACCTTGAGGACGCCAGGCTGTGGAATCCCGAGGCAACCAGGGCCGCGGTCGACTTTGCATACAGCACGGGGCTCAGAACAAGAAAGCCGCTCAGGAACGTCGCAGAAATCCTTTACGGATACGCGTACAAAAACCTGGTCCTGGAAAACAGCGAAAAAAATCTTGTGGGCTAGGATTCTGAAAGAAAGTCCTGGACGTCAAGTTTTTTTCCGTCCAGGACCGCCTCCGAAAGTTCTCCACCGAAATACACAAGTTTAAGCGAAAAAAACGGAGTGTTCCTGTCAAGAAGCGAAAGAAAAATCTCGTCTCCCTTCCAGTGTGGAAGCAGTTTCATCCTGGATTTTTCAACCCATTCAAGGTCGCCCTCGTCGCAGTCCATGAGGCTTCCCTCAAAATCTGAACTCCAGAAAAGATGCATGTATTCTGTGAAATTTCCGTCCGAAACGAAGGTAACAATTCCACGGTATTCAAGGCTTGAAAGCGAAAGCCCCGTTTCCTCAAGCACCTCGCGTACGGCACATTCCTCCGGGCTTTCGCCCTCAAGGAACTTTCCGCCTATTCCAATCCACTTGTCAAGGTTCACGTCGTCCTTCTTCCTGTTCCTGTGGAGCATAAGATACCGTTTGTCTTTTTCAATATATACAAGGCTTGTGTTCTGCATGGCTGTGATTGTATATAAAAGAAAGTCGGCTTGTCCATATTTACAGGTAACAGTTCAAATGAAAAAAGAGCCGGCTCAAGGTAACAGCATGAAGGAATTCATCCACAATGTTACGTGCATGGAAGCCCTTCAAGGTAACAGCATGACGGAAAATGCCTGAAATCTATTTTGTTGCATTACAAAGACTTGCAGGGGCCTAAAAAACACAGGTAACAGGAACGATGAAAAAGGTAACACTTTAAATGATTCTTCTATATACTCAATTAATACCAATTAATATATTTAAAACCTAGTAGCAGGAACGTGGATTCTGTGGATAACCTGAATTTCTTTCACCCGGTCTGTTACCTTAAATATTGGATGTTATGAGCGCGTAGCGCGTGTCGTCCTTTACTACAGGCGTTCGGCTCTTGTAAAGCGTTATGCCTCCAGACTGTGAGTCAAGATCAACCTTCAGGTCGGGATAGTAATTTTTCTTTATGTCGCGTATCAGTCCTATTATCTTGTTGTAATTGTTGCTTTCAAGTTTTGCCTGCTGCAGTTTTCCAAGTTCCTCGTTCAGAGGCATGAACTGTTCCACCAGTCTGTCGCGTGGAATCCAAAGTCCCTTTTCCGCGTCGATTGGAGCGTTGTTCCTGTACACAAGCCACGCGTATATGTCCTTTCCGACGGGACTTGTTATCTCCTTGTACACTGAATAGTCTATCGGAACAGCGTGGTTCTGGCAGAAATGTGAAAATTCTGGAGAAAGTATTATCTTGAAGTATCCGTACTTGAGATCGGCAGAGCCGTCGTCGAATTCCTTGAACTGAACGCCGTTCGTGAACCTGATGTTTCCTGTGGAATAGGTTGTTACAGTCACGTCCTTTTTGGGATATTCGCCCTCGCCGTATATCTCCTTGAAAAGATACGGACTTTTAAGCTCCTTTACCCTCATGTCAAATATGAACGCCGCGTTCGAAAAACATTCAAGCTGCTCCCTTATGTCGGAGCCGCGCTGTTTTGGAAGCTGCAGTTCACGCAGGAGGTCCGCCATGCTCGTGTATTCTATGTTCACGGAAACGCCCTTCTCCTTTGAAAGCACGGCGTGTGTAGTGAGCACGCTCAAAAGAAGCCGTCCGTACTTTCCGAACGGCACGTTCTTGGGAGATGAAAGCGTGAGCGTAACTCCGTTTGTTCCTCGGCGTACGAAAACTGTCTTGTGGACGTTCTTGAACGGAAGCGAGGCTGTCGTGAAAAAACTTGGAATGTAGGAGAGGCTGTGCTGCTTTTCCGCCTGCCGAGCCTCCTCCATGAACATCCTTTCCACGAACGGATCTACGAGGTCAAGTTCCATTTCTTCGTCTTTTTCTTTCATCTCCAGCCTTTTCTTTTGGATTGTGGTTTTTAAGGTAACAGAATGACGGATTTTTTTAAGAAAACCTGACGTTTCATCAGAACTGTTACCTCATTTTACGGCAAGTATAACCGCAAGCCGATATAAATTCTAGGTGAAAGTCCAAATTTTTTATGCAGGCCGACCTTGAACGTTCAGGCCAGCACCTGCTCAAGTATCTGGTTTATGCAGCTGTTCACGGAAATTCCGTTCTTCCTTGAAAGCGATTCCAGTTTTGAATACACGCTTTCCGTAAGGAGGATGCTTGTACGCCTTGACTTGGTTTCCTTTCCGATTATGGTGAATGGCTGTTCAGCCTTCGTCCGTTTTTCCCTTGACGGAGATTCCTTTTTTTCCGCGGCGGGCGTGTGTTTCACCTGTTCTGTTACCTCTTTTTCCGAAGTTTCAGTTTTTTTTTCAGAATTCGAGATGTCCGAAGAAATCCACGCTGTCGCGACGTTGGTGTCGAAATTTTTTTTCGTCATTTTCTGCCTCCCTTTCCGTCCGATGAAAGAAGTTCGTCTACAAAATTGCTGTAGTCCTCCGCAACCTTTGAGCCTGGCGCGTATTCAAATATTGATTTCTGACTTATCTGCGCCTCCTTTATGGCTGTTGCCTCGCGGATTGTGGCCTCAAACAGCTTTGCGTCAAGTCCTTCTGCAATCTTTGCCGCAAGGTCTGCCACCGTCCGGCTCAACACCGTCCTGTCGTTGTATCTTGTAAGCAGGATTCCTTCCACCTTTATTCCGTGGTTTGTGTACTGTCGTATCGGCTTCAATGTTTCTGCAAGCCTCTGTATTCCCTGTATTGAATATATGTCCGCCTGAGCGGGAACAAGAACGGAACTGCAGGCGGTCAAGGCGTTTATCGTAAGGATTCCAAGGGCGGGCGGCGTGTCTATGAGGATGTAGTCGTAGCGGTCTTTTACGCCCTCAAGTTCTTCCCTTAGCCTGTATTCCTTTCCCGTTTCGGTGAGGATTCCTTCAGCCGCGGCAAGTTGGGCGGTGCCAGGAATCAGGTCGCCGTCCGCAAGGCTCTGTATTGAGTCTTCCGCCTTTGAATCTTTTGTAAGGACGTTCAGTATGTTTTTTTTTGAACTGTCCGCGTTCATCGTGAACGTAAGGTTGCACTGAGGGTCAAGGTCAACCGCAAGCACCTTGAAGCCCCGCGACTTCAGACTTGAAAGGACGGCGTGTACCGTGGTGGTTTTTCCAGCGCCGCCCTTCTGGTTTGTTACAGTAAATATTTTCATTCTTCTTTCCTGAAAACTTGATGGATTATGTTTGATAGTATAAAAGATATTACAAAAAGTAACAAGTAGATATTATTTTTATAGGATAACGGCATAGGTTTTGTATAGAAAAACATAATACAAAATATAATACAGGATTTGATTGTTCCATGCGCGGCCGCAAAAACGTCAGGAACGCGTAAAAACGCCCTTTTTTGGCACGGTTCGATGATTATCCCGACTTTTACGTCTGAACGCGTAAAAAGGGCGTTTTATAGCCTCTGGGGGCGTGTTTTATCGCGGACTTTGTGGGGACTTTTTTGTTTTTGTAGAGCTTCCTGTTTTTCTCGTTTTTTTAAGCGTTTTTCACATACGCTTTAGAGCGTTGTGGACGTCCGCGCCGCTTTTATTCAAGAATGACACAAAGCGCGTTTTTTTGTTCCGGTGAAAAGCGGCGTGCTGAACGGTTTTTAAAATGTACGCGATGCGTGTGCTATGTGAGCGCGATGTGCGGGAAAAGAAAATCGCCGCGCGCTGTTTTTGCGCCCTGTGTTTGTGCGAGGTTTTATATTGTTTTTGTATTGCCTTAATCTTATGTTTGTATGAAATACCTCTTGTAAATATATTAACAGTATCATACATTTATAATATCTTTATGTTACAAACCCGACCTGTGTTTTACACGCTAATATAAACCGCATAAAATTGTAATCCATTGCTCTTATAAAAGTGTCATAAAAATATTACACAAGAATTACAAAACAGAATGTAATTGTCATACGTTTTATAATATAAACATATTCTAAAAAATCAATGTGAACAAAGGTAACAGTTTGGCGGAAAAAATCGCTCCGCCTTCCATTTGCCTTTCGTGTAAAAATTCCCGATTCGGACTTGAGTTGCAGGGGCGCAAGGTGTACAACATTCCGCCTTCCGTGTAAATGTTCCGCCGTCTTGAGTGCGACTCTTGAGTGCGTTCCATGATTTTTTAGGACTTCCGTATTTTTTCAGGTAACAGTTTGAATGAAAGGTTCAATTACTGAACGCACCAAGGCTTTCAAGAGCCGTTCCGTCAAAACTGAAAAGGGCCTGGTTTTCCCAGTTGTTTTTTATTTTATCCACTGGGATCCAGTCGCCGCCCCAGTAGAAAAGTCCGCTTCCGCCTGATTTTTTAACTTCGTTCAATATGGTCTTTATGATTTTCTTCTGATTTTTCACGCTTGCGGCAAGTCCTGTTCCGTCTTCTGTTTTTTGGGTTTCCATGTCCTGCGTGTAGGGAAAAAGGTTTTTGAATCCCTGAACCTTGTGGCTTTCTCCAAAAAGATTTGTAGTGCCGTCGGCGTACAGGTCCGTCCATGCCCACGCCGTCTCCACAACGACGACTTCCTTTGAAAAATTCGATTTAAGCGTTCTGATGTTGGACTTGAGTTCGTCAAGAGTTCCGTGGTCGTAGTATGGGTAGTAGCTTAGTCCAATCGCGTCAAAGTCAAGGTCGTCCTCCAATACCCGGGCCTCGCTTGAACCGTCGGAATACGAGGTGAATTTTTTGAACCACCAGCTGGGGTCTGTTCCTCTGTCGCTTGCAAGGTGGACCATTATGCAGATTTTTCTGTTGTGGGTTCTGACCGCCTTTGCCGCCGACTGCAATATTTTTCCAAGATTCCTTGCGCTTTCGTCCGAGGCGAACGACGAGCAGTGGGGCAGGGCGGGATTTTCTTCTGGATTTTCTCCGGCAAGTGTCAAAAACATTCCGGGGTTTATCTCGTTTCCGATTTGAACCATGTCAGGCTCAAAGCCCTTGAGGGCGGAAAGAAGGTCTTCTGTGTATTCCGAAACTTTCAGGCAGAGTCCGTCTATTGTATTTACATCGTTCCATGCAGCGGGACGAACCTGGCTTGAAGGATCTGCCCATGTGTCCGAATAATGTATGTCCAGAAGATATTTCAGTCCGTGGCGTTTTATTTCTCTTGCAGTTTCCACGGTTCTTTCTGTTGAATTGTTACCTGCGGTTTCCGGGGAGGGGGAGTGCCATACCCTGAGCCTTGTCCAGTTGATTCCGTTTTCCTTCAGGATTTTAAAAACGTCGTCTTCCCTTCCGGACGAATTCCTGTATTTTCCGCCACATTCAATTGTTTGAGAAACCGTTGACGCGTCGAATCCGCGCATGAACTCTTTTTCATCCTGTAAAGGAGAGGTGTAACAGGAAACGGCGTGTACCGAAAGTAAGATTGTGAGAGTTCCGATTGAAATTGATTTTTTCATAACTTGTATGCTTCTCCTTAAAAGAAATTGTTTTGCCTGCGTTCATGCGCGTGGACTTGTGCGTTCCGCCTGGCGGAAGTGTAATGGACGCACAGATTATACTACGAAAAATCGGGGAATCTAAAAAAAATCCTAATCAGTGCTTATTACTACAGAATTAAACCCCCATATATAGTGTAAAAACGTTTGACTTTGCCAAAGTTGTGACTTAACATTTTGTAAGACTCAGTTGAGCCGTCAATTATTTTTATGAATGGTCGGGGCTTTGCCCCCAGGAGATGTAGAATGCTGAAAAAATCTGTACTCACACTTACCGCGGTTGCCATGACTGCGGCTTTGTTTACCGGTTGTAACAAGAGCGGTGCTTCGGGAAAAGCGGTTACTATGAACAAGGACAAACCGCTTGTATTTTTTAACAGACAGCCATCGGATCCGACTACGGGCGTAATCGACATGGATTCAATGAACTGGAACGACAAGACTTACTACGTTGGCTTTGACGCGGCGGGTGGCGGTGCCGTTCAGGGACAGCTCATTGTTGAATGGCTTGCAGGTCAGGACGCGGACAAAATCGACCGCAACGGAGATGGAATCATCGGCTACGTTCTTTGCGTGGGCGACGTAGGACACAACGACTCAAAGGCTCGAACAGAAGGAATCAGACGCGCGCTTGGAACATGGAACGGAACTACCGAACCTACAGTGTCAAAGGTTGGTTCTGTTGTTGTTGGCGGAAAGACCCTCAAGGTTGCTGAACTTGAAGGAAAGGCTATGACGGGAACGGACGGTTCTACATGGAACGCCAACGCCGCTACCGACGCCATGGGAGGCTGGGCTACAAAATTTGGAAAGCAGCTCGACATGGTGGTTTCAAACAACGACGGCATGGCTATGGGCTGCCTTCAGGCTTCAAACTATCCTGCAGGACTTCCAATTTTTGGATATGACGCAAACGCCGACGCAATCGAGGCGATTGGGGTCGGAAAACTTACCGGAACAGTTTCACAGAACGTTGACGCCCAGGCTACAGCCACACTTCAGGTCATAAGAAACCTTTTGGACGGTCTTGAGGGCGACGACGTTTACAAGAAGGGAATTTTCGAGGCGGACTCGCAGGGAAACAAGATTTCCGCCGACATCAGCTACGTTGCAGAAACAAAGGCTGTTCTTGCCCTGAACTCTGGCGTGAACGCAACGAACTGGAAGGATTATTCCGCCGGAAAGAGGGATGCCGGAGTAAAACAGTCAAAGGCCGCTTCAAAGAAGGTTCTTCTTACAATCTACAACTCTGCCGACAACTTCCTTTCCTCTTCATATCTTCCTGCATTGCAGTACTACGCTCCGCTTCTGAACATCAACCTTACAGTTGTACAGGGCGACGGACAGAACGAGGCGTCATGTCTTGACAAGTTCACAAACTTGAACAGTTTTGACGCTTACGCAATCAACATGGTCAAGACGAACTCTGCTCGCGACTACACGGACAAACTTAGATATTAATCTAATGTAACTGGCGGAAGGTCTGTAAAGCCTCTTTTTTGATGTTTTACAGGCCTTTTTTTTGGAAAAAGGAATTTACTTGGCATGGAAGAAAATTTACTTGAAATTAAAAATCTTTCAAAATCCTTTGCAAAGAACAAGGTTCTGAGCGGAATAAATCTTTCCGTCAAAAAAGGACAGGTTCTTGGTCTTATGGGCGAAAACGGCGCTGGAAAATCCACGATGATGAAGTGTCTTTTTGGCATATACGCAAAGGACGAAGGGCAGATTTTCCTTGAGGGGCGGCCGATTGATTTTTCAAGCCCCAAGGAAGCGCTTGAAAACGGCGTGGCCATGGTTCATCAGGAATTGAACCAGTGTCTTGACAGAACTGTAACGGACAATCTTTTTTTGGGACGCTATCCCGTAAAGATGGGAATAATAGACGAAAAGAAAATGTTCCGCGAGGCGAGCAAACTTTTTGCGTCGCTGAACATGAGCGTGAATCCAAACACAATAATGAGAACTATGTCCGTTTCTCAGCGGCAGATGGTTGAAATCGCAAAGGCGGTTTCATACAGCGCAAAGATAATCGTACTGGACGAACCGACATCTTCACTCACCGAACCTGAAATCAACAAACTATTTGCGATTGTAAGGGAACTCAAGGCGAAGGGAGTGTCGTTTGTATACATTTCCCACAAAATGGACGAGATTTTCCAGATTTGTGACGAGGTCGCTGTTCTTCGCGACGGAAACATGGTTTTGCAGAAGGGAGCGAGGGAACTCGACATGGAAGAACTTATTTCTGCGATGGTCGGACGTTCACTGGACAAAAGATTCCCGGACGTAGACAACAGACCCGGAAAGGATTATCTGGAAATCCGTAATCTTTCCACAAAATATGAACCTCATCTTGAAGACATTTCCTTTACGGTTCGTAAGGGTGAAATATTTGGAATATACGGACTTGTAGGAGCGGGCCGTTCCGAACTCCTTGAGTCGATTTTTGGAATACGCACAATCGCCACCGGCGAAATAATCGTTGACGGAAGAAAACTCAGGTTCTCCAACGCCAAGGACGCGATGCAGGAAAATTTCGCGATGGTAACAGAGGAACGGAAACTGAACGGAATGTTCTCCAAGGCTACGATAGAGTTCAACACCTGCATAGCGAATCTTGATTCATACAGGACTGGAATCGCGCTTTCCAACAGAAAGATGCGGGACGCGGCGAACAAGGAAATCAAGAAGATGCATACAAAATGCGTTTCCGCGGAAGAACTTATTTCGTCGCTTTCAGGCGGAAACCAGCAGAAGGTCATAATAGGAAAATGGCTTGAACGCGAGCCCGACATTCTGCTTTTGGACGAGCCTACGCGGGGAATCGACGTTGGAGCGAAATATGAGATATACCAACTAATAATAAATATGGCTAAGGAAGGAAAAACTGTAATCGTGGTTTCAAGCGAGATGCCTGAAATTCTTGGAATAACAAACCGAATCGCCGTGATGTCAAACCACAGGCTTGCAGGAATTGTTGACACGAACGACACGGACCAGGAGGCAATCCTCCGCCTTTCTTCAAAATATCTTTAATTTAAGGGGAAAATCATGGCTGAATTGAATTCTTTATACGAAGAACCAAAAATAAAGGAATACATTGAAACCTTTGCGGACGGAAAAAACGCAAAAAACAATGAACTGAAGAAAACCGCCCTCCTGTATTCAAATTCCGTGGCGAAGTCTTACATCGAGCGAGTCGAGGAAGAACAGAAGAACGAGCGCGCCAGGGCCAAGGCGGAATACGCCGCGGAGGTGCAGAAAATCAGGGCGGAGGGAAATTCAAGAATTTCTGGAGCGGCGAGCGTGGAGGACAAAAAGACCGCCCAGTATGAATTGAAGTCCGCGCTGTTCGACGCAAAGAGCCAGTTTGAAACTCGCATCGACCGCAGCAAGGACATCTGCACTCAGGCGTTCACCGACCATGTGCAGATAAACCGAGCCATAAGAAACCAGAAGTCCAACATTGTTGAAGACATGCAGTTGAAGTGGAAGAACTATGTGAACAACTTCAAGGCTTCAAAGTTCCTTTTGAGCAACGGTCTATACCTTGCGATACTTGTGTTCTTCATCGTGTGCGTTGTTGTGGCCCCTGCCATTGGAGCGGGAAACCTTCTGACGCTGCCAAACATATTTACGATTCTTGAACAGTCGTCGACACGTATGTTCTACGCGCTTGGTGTGGCGGGACTGATTCTTCTTGCGGGAACGGACCTGAGCGTCGGTCGAATGGTTGCGATGGGTTCTGTCGTTACAGGACTGATTCTTCATCCTGGCGTGAACATCGTAAAATTCTTCAACATGGGACCGTGGAATTTTACGGGAATGCCTATGGGATTGAGGCTCATATTCGCGCTGCTGCTTTCGATTCTGCTCTGTACGACATTTTCGGCGTTCGCAGGTGTTTTTACTGCAAAATTAAAAATACACCCGTTCGTTTCAACGCTTGCAAGCCAACTTATAATATACGGACTTCTGTTTTTTGGAACGACGGGAACGCCGGTAGGTTCGATAGATTCAAAGGTCAAGGATCTGATTGGCGGACGCTGGGTGATTGGAATGGTCAACGGCGAGATGGTTACGTTTCCAAAACTCATAATACCCGCCGCCATTGCGATTCTTGTGGCGTGGTTCATCTGGAACAAGACGAAGTTCGGAAAAAATATGTATGCCGTTGGCGGAAACTCCGAGGCGGCGGCCGTATCGGGAATTTCGGTTTTCTGGGTTACAATGGGCGTTTTCATAATGGCGGGAATTTTCTACGGCTGCGGCGCCTTCCTTGAGGCGTTCAGGGCCAACGCTAGCGCGGGAACAGGGCAGGGCTACGAAATGGACGCGATTGCCGCCTGTGTTGTTGGAGGAATTTCGTTCAACGGCGGTATAGGAAAGATAAGCGGAGCGGCCATAGGTGTAATAATATTCACGGCGCTCACGTACTGTCTTACATTCCTGCACATTGACACAAACCTCCAGTTTGTTTTCAAGGGATTGATTATAATCGCCGCCGTCGCGCTTGACAGCGTAAAATATCTGAAGCGCAAATAATCGTGCCGGCGTAAAAAAATGCTTGCAATATCTGAAAGGCGTGTTAATATTAAGATGCAGTCAGGAACGAGATGAGGACGTACACCGATTGCAGAAAAGGGAGGACTTATGGAACCGCCATCAACATTTGCAGGCCGCTTGGTCGAACGCTAGAAAAAATTACCGCCTGTGGAAGATGCAGGATGTGAATATGGTGTCCGCCACATGATTGGCGCATGACACAAAAAAGGTCGGAAAGCATCCGGCCTCTTTTGTTTTAAAGCGTGTATTAAAAAATCCTACAAGATGTAGAACGTGTTCCTGTCGCGTTTTGCAAGGTAGAGCGCGTCGTCGATTCGTTTTATGGCGTCCTTGACGTCGTTGTCGCTTTCGGAAAAATTGCTTGCTCCGATGGAAACTGAAAAGTTGAATTCCGTTCCGTTTTCCGTCCTGATTTTTATGTCGTTTACCTTTCTTGTCAAATCGTCAAGCACGGAATCAATCTGACCGTTCAAATCCCTGTATGTAAGGATGAATTCGTCTCCGCCCCAGCGTATCACGTGGTCGCCCTGTTCCTGGTTTTCCTTGATTTTTGACACAAGGCTTTTTATTACGTCGTCGCCCACATTGTGTCCGTACCTGTCGTTTATGTCTTTAAAGTTGTCTATGTCAAGCATTGCGATTGAATGGTTGTTGCCGTTTTTCTTGAAGTCTTTAAGATAGTCGTGAAGAAGGTTCGTTCCAAAAGACCTGCTTCCCGCTCCTGTAAGGCTGTCCTTTGACACGGCGTGCTTGAGTTTTTCCGTTTCTTTCTGCAGTTTCTTTGAATTCATTACAGTCTTGAAAATTGTATAAATCATCAGGGCGGCCGCCAATACAAAAATCACTGAATAGAATATTGTAAAAGCCGTCCTGTCGGCGCTTGTAAGACCGCCCGCCGGATTGAAGAAGGAACTGTAATACGTTCCGGTGCATACAATCCAGTTGTAATCCCTGTACAGTTTTGCGTATGTGATTTTTTTTGAAACCTCGTCCCTTTTGTATTCCTTGAAGTAATATTCGTATGAAACTTCGCCGTTTTTGTTTATGCCCTCAAGTTCCACAAGGTATGGTCTGTTTCCGTGCGCGTCTTCTGTTTTTGTTGAAAGCCAGGTTCCTTCGGTTTCGGGAAGGTTTCCGTGCACCAGTCGGAACGCGTAATTTTCGCCTCCCCTGTAGTCGACCACCTCGTTTATCCAGATGTACGCGCCCGTGCTGCAGTTCATGTTGTGTACGGTCTTTCGTACAAATTCGGCGACGACTTTTTTAACGTCGTCTTCGGTGTATGGGTTTCCTGCCTGGTCAAGATAGAATTTTACGTTTTCCCGGACTATTCCGATTGTATTGATGTAATTTTCAACGGTAATCTTCATTTCCTGCTGCTGATACGCTATCAGGTTCTTCTTCAGGCGGAATTCCGTGAATTTCTGCTGTGAAATCAGCAGCGTGACCAAAAGCACCAGAAAAACAGTTGAAAAAATAATTGGACTTAACTTTTTTGTAAGTCTTTTCATTCAATCAGTCTCCTTAAAATTACAGGATGAACGCTTGTCGGACAAATACAACAGAATATTACATTTTAAATAAAAATAATTCTACACTCAGGAATTTGAACTCTTACGTAAAAGCCGTGTATGACCGTCCGAAAATTCTGTAAATTCTAATTTTTCTTTCTGTTCATGCTGTTTTGCATTTGCCTTGTTCTGTTTTTTTGAATCTGTGTTACAATTGAATTTCAACAAAAAAAATGGAGCCGTGTATGAGCAGATTTGAAATCAGGGAGAGGTTTTATCTTGACGGAAAGCCCATGCAGATTATTTCTGGGGCGATTCACTATTTCAGGGTTGTGCCTGAATATTGGCGTGACAGGCTGGAAAAAGCCAAGGCCATGGGTTTAAATACCGTCGAGACTTACATTCCGTGGAATTTCCACGAGCCTGAAAAAAATGAATTTTTATGGAGCGGACGGCGTGATTTTGCGCGTTTTTTTGAGATTGCAAAAAGCCTTGGACTTTACGTCATTGCAAGACCCGCTCCCTTTATTTGCGCGGAATGGGAATGGGGCGGACTTCCTGCATGGCTCCTGGCAGAAAAGGATATGCACGTCCGCTGCATGCACCAGCCGTTTTTAAATCATGTAAAGGACTATTACACGCAGTTGATTCCGCGTATAGCCGAGCATCAGATTGACAGGGGCGGAAATGTTATTCTTGTTCAGATTGAAAACGAATACGGATATTTTGGAAACGACACGGAATATCTTGTATGGCTTAAAAATCTTATGGGCGACCTGGGAATCACGGTGCCTTATGTAACGTCTGACGGGCCTTGGGGCGCGGCGTTTAAAACAGGACAGGTTGAAGGCGCCCTTCCAACTGGAAATTTCGGCTCGCACTGTGAAAGGCAGTTTGCAAGGATGAAGGGCCAGATGCCTTCTGAAGGTCCTCTTATGAACATGGAATTCTGGGCGGGCTGGTTTGACGCTTGGGGAAACAAGATTAAAATGCGTTCGATTCTTTCGCGGAACGTAAAGGACTACGACTACGTTGTAAAGAACGGACACAACATAAACGTATACATGTATCACGGCGGAACGAATTTTGGATTTATGAACGGTTCCAATTATTACGGAAGGCTTACGCCAGACACAACAAGTTACGACTACGATGCTCCAATAGCCGAGGACGGAACGCTTACAAAAAAATACTGGGCGTTCAAGAAGGTCATTGAAGAAAATCTGGGCGAAGTTCCAAAACTTGGATTTTCAACTGAAATCAGAAAAAAAGCGTATGGAAAAATTTCATGGAACGCCAAGGCGGACCTTTTTGAAAATCTTGATGTAATTTCGTCTTCCAAAAAATTCAGAATCGCTCCTTCAATGGAAGAATCAGGTCAGTCATACGGCTACATTCTGTACAGGACGCATTTGAAGGAAGATGAAAAGGCGGGCGAACTCATATTTAAAAAATGCGCGGACAGGCTTCACGCCTTTGCGGACGGAAAAAAACTTTTCTGCGCGTTCGACAGGGAAATAAGCAGGGACTCCTCTGGCGTGTGGCCGTTCAATTTCAGGGAAGGCAAGGTTTGGAAGGTTGAAACACAAAAAGGAGCGAAACTTGATTTTCTGGTTGAAAACATGGGACGCGTAAACTTTGGGCATAAACTTGAGGAACAGAAAAAAGGTTTTGCGGCGGAAGTTTTGGTGAACGGACACACGCATTACGGATGGGAGGTTTACAATCTTTGTTTGGACGAAAAGCAGATTTCCGTTCTGCTTGAAAAAGGTCTGTGGAAGGACTCAAAGGAATGTGCGGACAAAAACGCGCAGAAGAATCCTGCGTTCTACAGGTTTGAATTTGACGTTCAGGAAATTGGCGACACCTTCCTTGACTTCAAGGGCTGGGGAAAGGGCTGTGTTTTTGTGAACGGCTTCAACGTTGGCCGTTACTGGAAAATCGGACCTCAGAAACGTCTTTACATTCCAGGACCGCTCCTTTGCAGGGGCAAAAACGAAATAGTTGTTTTTGAAACGGAAGGAATTGGAAATCCAACGGTTGAACTTGCCGACAGGATGAAGTGGTAGTTTCCTTAAACAAGAACTTACAGAAATTCAGGATAAAATGAACAGACCGGCCGCATTGTAATCCTGCGCGTAAAAATGGTTTTACAATGCGGTTTTCCTGACGGAACAAAACTTTGTCTTGAATTTCGTCTTTTTTATGAAGTATAATTTTTCATCAATAATATTCTATATATATTATATGTTTTGAATATTTGCGATGCGATATAAACATTACCTGTACACTAAGAGGAGAACTTAAAAAATGGCAAAAACAGCAAACGACATCATGCAGATGATAAACGACAATGACATTAAAATGGTCGATTTTAAAATGGTGGACATAAACGGACAGTTTCGTCATGTTACAATTCCAGCGCAGCATTTTAACGAAGAGCTGCTCAAAGAGGGCATTGGTTTTGACGCTTCCAATTACGGCTATGCTGTAGTGGAAAAATCTGACATGGTTTTTATTCCAGACCCAGATACTGCTTTAATAGACCCTTTCTGCGAAATTCCAACTCTTTCCATGACTGGAAACGCAATGATTATAGACTACCCGAACAACAGACCGCTTTCGCAATATCCTAGAAACATCGTTCTTGCGGCTGAAGAATATATGAAAAAAACAGGCATCGCCGATGAAATGCTCATTCTGCCTGAGTTTGAATTCTATCTTTTTGATGAAGTTGCATGGAACGTAAGCCACAATCATATCGGCTTGGAAATTGACGCAAGTCAGGCGCCTTGGAACACGTACAACGAGGGTGCAGGCAACGTTATTGGAACACAAAAGGCGTATCACGTTGCAAAACCGCAGGACACAAGTTTTGAATGTAGAAGCGAAATGTGTATGGAAATCGAAAAGGCTGGAATTCCTGTAAAATATCATCACCCGGAAGTTGGAGCCGCAGGTCAGTTTGAAATTGAACCTAAACTTGGCAAAATGAGCAAAATGGCTGACGGAACCATGATGATTAAATACATCATCAAAAACGTTGCGGCAAAATACGGAAAAACCGCCACATTCATGCCAAAACCTGTTTACAACGAAGCCGGAAGCGGAATGCACGTTCATATGCTGCTTTTAAAAGACGGACAGCCTGTGTTCAGCGACGACAACGGATATTCTCATTTGAGCGAAACGGCGCATTATTTTATAGGCGGACTTTTAAAGCATATAAACGCACTTTGCGCCCTTACAAATCCAAGTACAAACTCTTTCAAGCGTTTGGTTCCGGGATTTGAAGCGCCTGTTACTGTAGGATACGCGACTTCCAACCGTTCGGCTGTAATCCGTATTCCAGCGTATGCAAAAACACCAAATATGCGCCGCTTTGAACTTCGTAATCCTGATGCGACATGCAACCCATACTTTGCGTATGCCGCAATTTTGATGGCAGGTCTGGACGGCGTTAAAAACAAGATTGACCCTCGCAAAAACGGCTGGGGTCCATACGATGTGAATCTGTACACTTTGAGCGACAAAGAGAAGAAAAAGTTGAAGTCGCTTCCTGCAAGACTGGACGATGCTCTTGACGCTTTGGAAAAAGACAATTCATTCTTGTGCGAGGGCGGAGTTTTCCCAGAGGAGTTGATTAAAAATTTCATAAAGACAAAGCGTGCGGAACTTGCAAAATTCAACGCGATTCCACACCCGGCGGAGTTTGACCAATATTACAACTGCTAGACTGCAATACCCATTTGTAAGGAGGGCTGTTATGGAAAGGAAGATGAAAATTCTGTTCGCTTGCCTTGTGTGTTTTTTGCTTTCTCAGGCGATTTTTTCTGAGGAGGCGGAAAATCAAAATCTTGCATCTCCGGTCAATACGGAAAGTGCCGAAAGTGATGAACGTAAATCGTCCATGGGAGTCGATTTTGCGTTTGACATTTCTCCAAGCCTGGCGTTAAGACCGTATATCGCTCAGGAAGTGGCGTATAAGTTCGTCCACAAAAACGGAGTGGGGTTTCATGCGGGCTTCAGGGTGATGGAAAACCTGGCCAGGACATTGCGCGAACCGTACCTTTACATCTACCAGATTTCGGAACTGAACGTAAAGGCGTGGTATTTACAGACTGGAGCCGGAGTTGCAGTTCTTGACCAGAATGCCTACAAAACCGAAAGTTCCAATGCCATTGAGGTGCCTTTTGTCTTTACGTTTTCCACGGGAGCAAAGTTCGGCAACTGGAAGTGGGGCAGGGGAATTGCAAACCTTAAAATCGGGCTTGATTTTTCACCTACCATAAACATTCCAGATTCAACCGCTTCTTCCGCGGCGCAGGCTCTGGGCTCTGTTGTGGCGGCTTCCCTTCTTGTAATCTTTGACACGCCAAAACTGAATGTCGGGCTTTCGTATTATCTTCCAGCCCTGACGTGGTGATGCTTTTACACGTTCTGCGCTGTAAAACCTGCGGAAGATTTTTGCCGCGCGCGTAGGACGGGCGCGGATTTTTGTAGGACAGGTGCGGGCTCGTCTGATTTTTAGCGGAAACTTGAAAAGTGCTGTATAATCTAGTCGAGAGAAGCGAGGATTATATCAAGACTGTTCAACCGATTATACTTTCAGGCGGGTCCGGCACCCGGCTCTGGCCGCTTTCAACTACGGAAACGCCCAAACAGTTTTTGAAGCTCACAGGCACAAGGACCATGATTCAGCAGACGTATCTAAGGCTGAACGGACTTGATGTATGCGCTCCGATAATTTCGTGCAATGTCGACCACAGATTTCTTGTTGCGCAGCAGATTGGAGAGATATGTGGCGAACGTCCCACGATAATTCTTGAACCCGAATGTAAAAACACCGCGCCCGCGCTTGCAGCCGCTTGTCTTTCTGCAATGGAAAAGGACCGGGACGCGATTGTTCTTGTGCTTCCAAGCGACCACATGATAAAACAGGAGGACGCGTTTCATTCCGCTGTAAAGAAGGCGGTCGTCCTTGCTGAAAACGACAAACTTGTGCTTTTTGGAATCGAGCCAGTGTTTCCTGCAACAGGTTACGGCTATTTGAAGTGTGAGCCTGTCGCGGACGTGTTCACTCTTTCTGATTTTGTGGAAAAACCAAACCAGGAAACTGCCGCGGCGTTTATAGGAGAGGGAAATTATCTTTGGAACTGCGCGATATACGTGTTCAAGGCCAAGGTGTTTCTTGAGGAACTCAAGCGGTTTGACTGCCAGATTTACGAACATTCCTGCAGGTCATACAGAATGGCAAAACGCGACGAAGATTTCATACGTCTTGACGCGGAATCGTTTTCAAAGATTCAGGGAAATTCAATAGAATTTTCTGTAATGGAAAAAACCGGGCGAGGACTTGTTGTAAAACTGAACGCGGGCTGGTATGACCTTGGTTCGTGGTCGTCGCTTTACGATATTGAACGAAAAGACGCGGACTCAAACGTGATAAAAGGCGACGTTGTTACGCTTGACACAAGGGATTCTTACATCCGTGCCGACGGGAAGACAATCGCCGTCGTTGGACTTGAAAATGTCGTTGTGGTGGATTTTGACGACGCGATTCTTGTTTCGTCAAAACAAAAGGTCCAGGATGTAAAGAAGGTGGCGGAACAGATTAAAAAACGCAAGTGAGATTGGCTTTACACGGAGAACAGATGTTTCACTTGCGCTCAACATGACGCGCTGCAGCGACCTTTCGCACTGCGTGTTTGTGCAATGTGTTTGCGCAATGTGAAAAATCTATTTTCCGTATCTGTATTTTTTTCTGAACGCGATCAGACAGGCGATGGTTAAAATCATGCACGCCACCTCCGCGGCGGGAGATGCAAGCCATATTCCGTTCGCTCCAAGCATTACAGGAAGCACAAGAATGAACGGCACCTGAAAACCAAGCGTACGCAGAACCGAAAGAACCGCGCTTACAATACCGTTGTTCAACGCCGTAAAAAACGACGAGCCGTAAATGTTTACACCGCACACCAGAAAACTGAACGAATAAATTCTGAACGCAAGTTTTGTAAGTTTAAAAAGATTTTCGTCGTAGCTTGTAAAGGCCGCCACCATTGCAATCGAGGTTGCGGAAATTACTGCAAGACTTTTTTTGAATATGTTTTTAAGTTCCGCGTGGTTTTCCGCGCCAAAGTTGTAGCTTACGATTGGCGCCGTTCCCATTGAATATCCTATGAATATTGCAGCGAACACAAAGCCCACGTACATTATTACGCCGTACGCCGTAACTCCGTCAACGCCGGCGCAAGTGTCCTGGCGTAAAGAACGGCGATTTTGCAAGGACTGGAACGGCGAACCAGCCTGCAAGACTCAGCAGGACGCCCGTTCCAATCGTAAAGTAAGTCAGAAACGAGAAAACTTCATTCGCTTCTTTTCCTGCGAAGTTTGACGTAAAGATTCCGTCAACTATTGAATATATTGTCGTGAAAATCATCATCAAAATCGGTGAGATTGTAAACTTTAACAGTTTTCCAAGCGTAAAATGGTCTGAAAGTTGAATTTTCATGTGTAACTCCTGAATGAACTAAACGCCTGGAAGCCCTATTAGAATTCCGCCAAAAACCTTCTTTACAATATGAACCTGAATCGGCACTGTCCGCTGAGAATCCTTGATTTTCTTTAATTCGTCGCAAGAGTAGGTCGCACCGTCCTGACACAGCACGCTGCCGCTTTTTTTGTCGTAGGCGATGTTCTGCATGAGGCTTTCGCTGTATTTGTATGCAAGCCCAGAATTTCGTTCCATTCCGAACAACTATAGCGATTTTAAAACTTTTTCGTAAGCGAATTCGTAAGCGATTTTTTTATTTTTTTTCGCGTGTTTTTATTCCGTTCAGTTCCTTGTAATAGTCCAGATAGGAATTTAAAATTCCAAGCGCCGCCATAATCTGGTTTTCAGCGTTAGGGTCTTCTTCCGCCTCGTCCTCAACGTTCGGCTCAAAAATCGCGTCGCGTATTTCTATGAAGCAGTGGTTCATCCTGAGGTATTTTTCTGTTGGTGACACGTGTCCTCCTGTATGCAGTCTTGCTGCGCCCTGTAATTTTACGCGATGCACGTGTTTTTGTAAAATGCGCCCACACGTAATTGTGGAACAGAATCGCGATAGGTTGTATAGTGGACGTGGATTTTTTGACGATGACGATTACATACGAAGATTTGGAAAATTTGAAGGACTGTCTTACGGAACGGCTGCGCGCTTTTACAGGTACGGCAGGCGAGAAAAAAACGTACGACGAAACTTACAGAAAGATTTACGCCCTGTACAGGGAAATGAAATTCAATTTTGACGACTCCAAGATTCCGCTTGCAGACAGAATGTCGTTTCCGCTTGAGATGAACTATTCCATGGAAAAACTTTTTGAAAAGGAACTTGAACAGCAGAACCTGAATCTTGACCTGTTCTAGTTTTACAGTTTTGCCCGACGCGTAATACAGTTTGCGCGGCTTGTATTACATCCGCCTCTACGCGTAATACATTCACCGCGGCTTGTATTGCACTTCCGCGGAACAAAATATTTCCCGCACACGTGTATCGCAGTTTCATCATACAAACGCCTGCCTACGCCCCTAGTTTTGCATACATCTGTATGGTACGACACTAGCATAGCATACAGTAGTAAACTTGAATCTTTAAATTTTTGACTATAAATTACGGTATGGTCAAAATAACGGTTGCAGATCCGCAGGATTTTTCATGCACGGACGTGCTTTTTCAGACATCATTTTGGGGAACCTTCAAGGAAAGAATCAACGGATTTCCTTCGCTTTATTTCTGGGTTTCTTACAGCAGCGACGAAAATCCGGACGAACAGAAAATTTTTTCGCTTCTGGTACAGATTCGGCACACAAAGGGAAACACCGTCTACGCATACAGTCCGCGTTCTCCTGCGATAAACGTTCCGGAAAGTGAACGTAGCTGTCTGCTTGAACAGGTTGCGTTCGCATTGAAGGAGCATCTTCCAAAAAATACAGTTTTTGTCAGGTTCGACATTCCGTGGGGAGTTCCCGGAGTGGCGGATGTACAGACGCGTCCGGAAATGATGGAACTTGCGATGAATTTTGGAACGGAACACCACAATCTTAAAAAATCGGCGTCAAACCATTTTTGTCCGAACACTGTAATAATAGACCTTGTTCCGTCTCCTGAAAAAATTCTTTCGTCAATGCGGCAGCAGACAAGAAATTCAATACGCCGCGCCTACAGGGAGGAAGTTGAATTTACAATCTATGACGCAAAAAGTCCTTTGCTGCTGCACGAACTTGAGGACTGGCACAAAATATATAAGGAAACCGCAGAACGCAAGGGATTTTATTACGAAAAATTTGAATATTTCAAGGAACTGTTTGAAAGTTCACTGAATTTTTACAGCGACCCGTTCAAAAATCCGCGATTCGAGTCAAAGTCCGGAGTTCCGATGGACGCGTGCGTTCCCTGTCCAAAATTCTATCTTTTTACGGCGGCCAAGGATTCAAAGATTCTGAGCGGACTTGTCCTGGCGATTTGCGGAAAAACCGCCTACTATATGTACGCCGCAAGTTCAGTGTACAACCGCGAGGCCATGCCAAATTACGGACTTCAATGGGAGGTCATACGTTTTGCTCGTTCAAAGGGCTGCACAAAATACGACCTTATGGGAATTCCTGCAAACAGCGACAAGGAAAACTTCATGGCGGGACTGTATATTTTCAAGACCGGTTTTGGCGGACGCAAGGTCCATCTGGGCGGAACGTGGGATTTTCCGTATGACGGAGAGTCGTACACAAGGTTCGCTGTAAGCGAAAGCCTTCAACTGCGCGGCTAGTTTTTAAATCTTCTGCCGGCAGTTTTGCGTCCGCTTGCATACAGGCGTAAAAACTGCATAATGAAGCAATGAGCGACTTCCATTACAGCGAAAAACCCGAAACATACACCCACGATGAACTTCTGCTTGTAAAAGAGTGTGTGGAACTTCCCGTCCTTTCAGAAAAACTTGATTTGCTGGTTTCCGCCCTTTCGGACAAAAAAGACCGTTCCGCAATTTTTTTCATGCCAAAATCAACGTTCGACATATTTTCGGCCTTCCAGAAAAATGCGGCCCTCTGCCAGGTGCAAATACAGGACGTTCAGGATATGGTGCAGAGCCTTGACGCGTCAGAAAATTCCGAACACAAAATCCGCCTTCAAAAAAAACTCAAAATACTGCTGGACTACATGAACCTTGGAAACAGCGTCGTTCCCACGGTGGTAAATACGGAAGCCCTGCGTGCATGACCTGCGCGCGTGTTCTGTAAAACTTCTGCAGGGAAGATTCCCTTCGCGCGTTGCAGGTTTCCTCATACGTATTATAAAAACTTGTTTTTTATGGTTTTTTGTGTTATAAATGCACCATACTATTGAGGAGAACTGTTTTGAGAGAATCTGCTTCGACTGAAAATTCGACCGACCCGCTAAGTCCGTTTGGTTCGGCCAATTTACATTCTTCTGCTTCTGCAACTGAAGCGCAGACTGTCCGCGTAAAATTTCCAATCGGTGTAAAACTTGCCATAATCATTGGTTTTATCGTTCTTGTTTCCTTGGGTGCTGTAACTTTTTTAAACAGCCACTTTACAGGCGAAGACGTAAAAATCACCGCGGAAAATTCAAATCTTTCCGTCAATTCACGGGCTGCAAGCACTGTTGAAGACAAATTTTCTACAATCCGCTCAAACGTTTTTCAACTTCTTGATTTGATAAACGTAGTTTCAGGCGGACGCACTGCCGCTCTGGCCCGTCAGGCGGAAGCGTTCTTTTTTGAGCGCAATTCCGACATCGCTTCCATACACATTTTGTCAAGCGACAGCATTTCTTCTAAAAATTCAACCGACGTAAACATCATAAACAATCGCTTTTTCATACAGAACGAACTGGATACAGCTTCCGCAGATGCGTTTTTATCTTCGGCGGAAGACCGCATTGTCCGCTCGTGCAGGGGAGAAACAATAGCACTGAACGCTTCTCCTTTTTTTGAACTTCCCGTAATGGCTTTGCTTTTTCCCTATACGGAAAACGGCAGGGAGCAGACTTGTGTAATTGTTTTTTCCATAGAAACCGTTTCGGACATTCTCGGAAGCGATTCTGTAAATACAACCTTCATCATAAACGACAGCGATGAGCTTTTGTGTCATCCCGAAACTGAAAAAATTCTTCGCGGCGAAAGCCTTTCAAACAATGTGCTTGTTTCCTTGATGAGAAAAAACAATCAAAACTCAAGCGACAGCAGACAAATTCCTTATGTAGAACAAAACGAAAACGGCAAAAAAGTTTCGTTTTACGGTGCGTATAAAAAACTCGGCATGGGAGACATGGTGGTTCTGACCTCGGTGCCTTTGGATTCGATTCTTGAAGGAGTTCGCACCACACGACGCAACAACATCTACCTCATGGGGATTGTATTTTTCCTTTCCATAATATTTATTTTGGTGTTTGCACGCTTTGCAATTTCACGGCATCTTCAAAAACTCACCCTGGCGGCAGAAGAAATTAAAAAAGGTAATTTTGACACGCCTCTGTTCGACGAACTTTCTACAAAACGGCAGGACGAAATTGGAGTTTTAAACCAAAGTACAAAGGACGAAAGCGAGTTTTTGAATTTGTTCTCCAAGTTTACAAACCGCGGAGTCGCCAAGTCCATTGCACGAAAGGAAATTGACTTTGAACCTCACTTAAAGGACGTTACGATTTTTTTCAGCGACATAAGGGGCTTTACTGCAATTTCAGACGGATTTAAAAACCGCTTCGGAAACGATTCTCCAAAAGAAATCATAGGATTTTTGAACGACTATATGAGCCGCATGGTAAACTGTATTACTTTGAGCGGCGGAAACGTAGATAAATTTGAAGGCGATGCCATTATGGCGGTGTGGGGAGTTTTACGCGACAACAATCTTGACTTTGAAAAATTGAGCGACACCGACCCCAATAAAAAAGCCCTCAAAATCAAGCATTACAGTCAGGTTATGGACGATGCCTTGAATGCAATACGCGGAACCATAGCAATGCGTTACGCTTTGATGAAGTACAACAAAGACGCCCAGGAGTTTACAAAACTTCACGAGGGAGAGGAAAAACCCAAGTACAAGCCTCACATTCAAATAGGCTGCGGTTTAAATACAGGACGGGCAACCTGCGGTATTATGGGTTCTGAAGACAAAATGGAATATACTGCGATAGGCGATGCCGTAAACTTTGCAAGCAGAACGGAAAGTTCAAACAAGCCTTGCGGCACTGACATTTTGATTACTGAAGACACATACAATCTTTTAAAATTCCGCTACATCAAAAATGAATCAAACAATTTTGAAATATCGGAAAAATTTAGAGAAAACGAAATAATTGTAGAACGCATTCCTGTAGAATTTGAAGTCAAAGGAAAGGGCGCGCAGCATTTTTACGGCGTTGTAAATATGCCCAACTTTGACATAGAAAAATTCTTTAGAAAAGGCGATTGTGATTTTACGGTGGATGAAGATTGTGCAAGGGCTGTAGGTCCAAAAGGTCCTAAAACATTGAACGAAGTTAGAACAATGCTTGGTATTCCAATCCCTGAATTTGATAAGGTGAACCTGAATGAAGAAGAAAACAAAATTCAAGTTAAAAAATAATCTTCTGCTTCCGTTCATCACTACAATCTTTGTTTGTCTTTTGGGCGTGGCTGTAAACTCTATGCTTTTTTATAAAAGTTTTTTCCGTGCCCTGTCCAAGTTGAACGAAAAACCTATTGCCACAATTACGTTCAAATACAAGACTGCCCAGCGTAAATTTTTGGAGCGTGTTGTATGGGACAGACTTCGCCAGGATTCTCCTGTGTACAATGGAGATACAATACATACTGCAAATTTGTCCGAAGCCACAATATATTTTACGGACGGCAACGTCATGGAACTTGCGGAAAATACAATGGCGCAGGTTTTTTTGAGTGCGGACAAAAGCCTGAAGGCTGAACTTACAGGCGGCTTTGCGACAGTAGATTCTTCCGAATCAAATTCAGGAATGGTGCTTTCTACAGGCGGAGTTGAAGTTGCACTGCAATCAGGTTCGTCTTTAACCGCTTCTTCTACAAGAAATAATGAAGACGGCACAGCTCCAGGCGGAATGTCGCTTCAAGTTACAAAAGGAAATGCAGTTATACAGGGGGCGGGAAGCAGGGCTGTAAATATTGCTCAAGGAGAGGCTGTTTCCGTAAGCGAAAACGCAGCGGAAGGCTCTTCCATAATACAGACAAAACCGCTTTTAATTGTAAAAGAACCTTTGAACAATTCAAAAATTTTGTATCACGAAAAGGGCGGTGTAAAAGTTCCGTTCAGACTTTCCGTATTGAAGGACGAAAAAACATCTTCCGCCTCCGATGCTGTGATTTTTATTTCTTCGGACAGGAATTTCAAGGACATAAAATCGCAGGTCAAAGTAAGTTTAAAGGATTCACAGTCGGAAGATGCAAATTATCTTGATTACATACATCAAACGGAATTTGAAAGCGGAACTTACTACTGGAAAGTCAGCGTTGGAGAAGACGATTCTTCCATATATACAACGCAGACAGGTAGAATTCAGATAATTCAATCTTTTGCACCAAGCCTGATAGCACCTGCAACGGATTATGAATATTCTTTTAGAACAAGAAATCCAAGCGTACGCCTTATTTGGACGGAAAGTTCTTTTGCAACATCCTATAGGCTTGAAATTGCAGAAAACCCATCAATGCAGAATCCTGTAATAGACCAGAGGACAAATCTTGCATCCGCCATAATTTCAACCCTGCCTCAAGGAAAATACTGGTGGCGTGTTACACCTTTTTATACAGTCAACAAAAAAGGCTTTGCATCTCCGTCGCTTGTGCAGAGTTTTTCCATAGCGCAAAAAGGAAATCTTGAAAAAGTAAAAGTGCTTGTGCCTGCAAACAACGCAATGGTGGATGTTGACGAAAACGGAAGGGACATCGCTTTTTCTTGGAAGAGCGAAAGCGAAGCCGTAAAATATACACTGCTTGTTGCAAAGAACGAGGAACTCAAAAATCCTTCCATAACAAAAACAACTTCGGAAAATTTTATAAGTTTTTCGGGCAAAGCCAAAATGGCGGAAGGTAAATGGTATTGGGCTGTAAGACAGGAAGACAGCGAGGGAAATACATCTGAAATTTCTGAAGTGCGTTCTGTTTTTGCAATGAAGGGAAAACCGGAGCAGCACACAATAGAACCGCCTTCAAATTACAAGTCGAGCGCGGCGCTTCTGCCCGATACAAAATTCACATGGAAGAAAAATCTGCCCGAAAACTTTGAAAGCACAATTGAAATTTCAGGCGACGAGAACTTTTCAAAAATTCTTTTCAGACAGGCTGCGTCCGGTACAAGTTTAAGGGGTGTAAACCTTGCGGAAGGAACTTACTGGTGGCGGCTTGTTTCCAAAAGTACAACCGATGACACTGTATTGACAACGCCAAGCAAAAATTTTTCCGTTGTAGGAAATTTGGATGCCGCGACATTGCAAGAGCCAAGGACAAAGGCTGTGGCAAGAGAATCCGTTCCATACACGTTCAAATGGAGCGAGGTTGCGGATGCCGATTATTATAAAATCCAGGTTTTCAGAAAGTCTGACAACGCCTTGGTTCACGAAAACACGGTTTACGGCACTGAAGCACAAATTGAAATGTTCAGCGACAAAAAATTTATAGACAAATCAATGTATCGCTGGCAGGTTCAGGCAAACGCAAACGCAATACCCGGAATTTCAAGCCGCCGCACAGGACGACTTGCGGAAGGCGAATTTTATCTTGCAAAACTGCGTCCCGTAGAAATTGAACGCCCGCTGAAAAACGTGCAGATAAAGGGAATTGACGCGATATTGTCGCCCGTAACGGCTGTGTGGAGTTCCGTGGACAAACTTTCAAAGGCGCAGTTTGTGCTTAGAAAAGTTGACTCGGATGTTTTTGAGGACATAATAAAAATTCCGTCCGACGAAAACGTAAACAAAACATTGGCGCCGAATTCCGTTCTGCTTGACACAAAGGACGGTTTGCGTCCCGGAAAATACGAAATCATAGTTTACGCCACAACTTTGGACGACATAGACGTTTCAAACACGGAAAGAAAAAATCGCGGAACCTTTACAGTTTTACCTGTAGAACCTTTGGCGACCGCTACAAATTTACGCACAGTTCCTGCTGTTTTTGACGCTGAATATTTAAGGAATCCCGAAAATCCAAGAACAATTACGCTCCATTGGGCAAAAGTTTTGCAGGCTACAGACTATTTTGTTGCAATCAAAAATAAAAGGGGAAGGGAAGTTTTAAGGCAGAACGTAACGGAAGGAACTTCCTATGCCATAGATTTTACAAAACTTCCCGACGAAGAAAAATCCGCTTTTTCAAACGGAACGTTTACATGGCAGGTTATGGCGGTCAGAAGAATAGACAGCGACAAGGACGGAAAACCGGATAAGATTTTGCAGGAAGGCAGAAGGGCGGAGTCTACTTTTACAACAAATGTTCCAAGTCCGACAAAAACAAAGGCGAAAGGAGCGGCAAATCCGTATGGCAATTAAAAGATTTACGTTTGCCCTTTTTGTTGTTCTGCTTTTTTCGTTGAACACGGTCTGGGCTAAACCAAAAAAGAAAAACAATACAGGAATACAGATCCTTAATGAAGCCCGTCATTCTGAGCGGAGCGAAGAATCTCCTGAAGCGAGCGAAGAAGAAATCGCCCAGTCATCGTGGCAGTATCTTGAATGGGACGAGGCAAACCCGTCCTACGTGTTGAAATACGAAGTCGTAATTGAAGAATACAGTGAAAAAGAAAAGTCTTACATTGAAATAAACAGGCTTTACACGGAAGACAACACAACAAAGGTTCAAGTACAGCCTCTTTTACATCCCGGAAACTACCGATACAAGGTCATAACGTACAACCTTATAGGAATGGCGGACGTTGAGTCCGATTATTTTGAATTTCAGATTTTCCGCGCGTTCCAACCCGAAATAAGCGATTTGTCTTCGGCAATAAGCCATACGTCAACACTGTTTTTGGAAGAGTTCAACGACGGAATATTCAATGTTTCGGGCAGAAATCTTTTCATGCCAAAAGAAGACAGCTCAGACATTTCGTTTACAACGTACGCTCTTGTAAATACAAAAAAATCCGACGGGCAATACATAAGCCCCAAAATATTGGAAGGCGACGAAAGAAACCGCAGGCTGAAAATACAGTTCGACATGAAGACACTGGACGCAGGCACATACAATTTTGTTGCAACGGACGCAAGCGGACTCAAAAGCGAAGCTTCCAAAAAAAACGAAATAGTCGTCAAATTCAAAAAACGCGTAGACTTTGATTTGAGCGCGCAGTATTCAATACCTGTAGTGCTGTTTGACGACACAGTTAAAACCTACATGAAGTCGGACGTCTGGCCCTTTAGCATGAGCGCAAGAGCGTCGATGCTGCCTTTCAAGCACCGCTGGGGATATCTGGGAATGGGGCTTACGGCGTCGTACACAAGAATGTTCGCAAATTTCGACACATACAAAATCGACGGAAATTTAATTACAGCGCACGCAAATTTTGTATACCAATTTCCGCTAAGGTTCAGAATAAAACAGACGGACAAAACGCGCCATGTCGCGACGCTGCAACTTCACGCAGGCGGCGGAATGGCGATGTTCAACAACTTCAAGTTCCACTTTGACCACGGAATGGCTTCCGATCCGCTGAACAGTTTGAACGTCAGTGTAATGGCGGTCGCGCTTTCGCAAATATACATAACAAACAGACTTTACACGGAAGTTTCCGCGGACTACATAATGCCATTCGTGTCGGACATGATGTTTGGAATGTTTGTTCCATCGGTCGGCATAGGCTGGCAGTTTTAAGTGCTGTAAAAACCTGCCTCTTGCAAAATCCGCTGTAGCACGCAAAATCTGATGTGTAGCGCAAAATCTGACATTTATGATAAAATATAATAAAGTGTTTTGATTTGTAAGTTTGCACGCAAACTTACTTATACACTGCTGTTTTTCACTTCGTTGCAAAACAGCGTAAAAATAAAACTCGCAAGTTGATACTTGCTCATTTTATTTTTATAGGAGGAGTTTTATATGAGAACGAAAACGGCAGCCAGGCTTTCCGCAATCTTCATATTTACAGCGGCGATTCTTTTTTCTTCCTGCACTTTTTTTAAGGACTCGTTTAATGAACCTGTAAAGGAATATTTTAAGGAATACACGGAAACAAGCGGTATTTTGGGCTACGAAATTTCCACCAAGGATTTTGTAAAAGGTAGCGACGGCTCTATTATAATTCCGTCTTCCAAAGATTTTGAACTAACTTTTTATCTTAGAAATCCCCAGCGTTACACCTTTACGGAAAATAATATGCATCTTTCTATGAAGGCTCTGGATTTAAGCAAAGTGCAATCCGTTTTGGGAGTAGCACCGGATGAAACTCTTGTAAAAATCGTTCAAGACATAGCCGGTTCATCTATACTGAGGCTTTCATATCCCGCTGAATTTTTAACTTCCGTGGATACGGGTTTTGACATAACTCCTTCTGTAAATATGATTCACCCTGTTTCCAGGGCGGACTTTGGAACTTTTTCGCCTGTAAAAATAGTCTGCAACAGTCCTCCTCCTGCGGTCTACGGTGCGGTGGTTTACAAAGATTCAACAAACTATTATGTGCTTTTTAATATGCCGTCAGAATCAATGTTGAAAGGCATTCATCAAGACATTCAGACTCTTACGATAAACGGAAAATCAACACAAGTTACCATCGACAAAACTACAGGAACTTTTAGTTTTACAAATGCGGCGTTTGTAAAGGGAGATGCACCCGACTCAATTCAAAAAAATTCGGCGGAGTTTGAAAAATACGGACAGCCGGTCTACTTTGCAACGGGAGACGGAATTTCCGACGACGACAAATCTTACACAATTACCGTCAAAGACAGTTACGGACTTTCAAGCACGGATTCAACTTCGGTAAAATCCGTAAGACTTGAACAGGTAAAAATTACAAATAAAGATGGAAAGTCTGTTTTGGGCGGAGAAAAAATCTCTCAAGACGAAGATTCTTCTTTTGCAACCTTGACCTTTACACCTGCCGCAACAGCAGGCGACGGAAAGGACACAGGCGATTCAATTATTGTCTACGAGATATACCAAGGCACAGACGCAAACGGCAAATTTCTACTTAGCGGACGGGGAACTGGCGGCGCGATTTCTGTAGAAGTTCCGTGTGGTGAAATTTTCCTTAGAGTTTATTCACACAAAGACTACTTTGCAGATTCCATACCGGTAACACTTGGTGTAAATGTTTTAAAATCGACAATCTATGTATCGCCGAATGGTGACGATACAGGCAACAACGGAAGCAGGAGTTTTCCGTACAAGACAGTATCTAAAGCTATTTCAGAACTCACCCAAGAAGACAATAGCGGAAACAAAATCATCCTTTTGGGCGATATTGAAGAAAATAATGTAACGATAGAAAGCAATACCAATTTAACGATAGATGGAAAGTCTCACAAAATTACAGGCAACATTGGAAATTCAGGAAATCTTACACTTGCAGATACTGTAGTCCTCGGAACGGTGGAATTTACAGGCGGAAGTCTAACGCTTACAGGCGGCACAAAGGTTGTTGGCGATACAGAAAATGATGGTGGAACTATAAAGTTTAACAATAACGGTTTATCTATAACTGTTGACACAAATCTTACGGAAAACATCGTTGCAAAAATTAAATTGACCGGCGGTTATACAAAAGGCGATGAAGTGCTCAAGGCTGTGGCAGGAAAAGAACTAACCCAGGAAATCTGCAATAAATTTATTACAGATGACTATGTGATAAAACTGAAAGATGACAAAAGCTCCGGAGTCCTTGCCCAGTCAGGCGGAAACATAATTGTAAACATTTCTGACGGAGTAAGTTTTGCAATTACAAGCGAGGGTGGTATTGCTCTCGGCAAAGAGATTACCGTTACAGCAAAAAAAGATGGCACTGATATTACATCGCAATGCACAGCATGGAACATAAAGGTGTACAACAATGGAACAGATGTAACAGCAAAGGTTGAGGCTGACAAAAATACATTTACTCTGCCAAAAGACACCTTCCCGATCGGAGAGTATACAATACTTGTCGCAGCAGAGTATAACGGCAAAATCTATTCCGCGACATTTATTATAGAAGTAAATGAGTAAATGAGACTGCAACGCTCAACACAAAAAAATAACTGGTTTTTATATTCTTTATGGGGTATAATACCCGCGGAGTTTTGGGGTTTTACACCTTGCTCCGCACCTTATCTGGAATATTTAGGGGGATTTTATGAAGAAAATATCCTTTACACTCGGCTTGTTTGCCTTGATTTTTGCTTTTGCGGGCTGTTCCGCTGTGGATGAAGGCACAATCGCGTTCAACCTTGACCTTTCTCCGCTTTTTTCTGAAAACCAAAGTCTTCGTTCCGCATCGCGCGATGCGGCATCTGATTGTATGGTTGCGACTGCTAGTGTATGCGAAATGTCTGAAAACAAGCACGACCCTGATTCAGGACAAACGCATGGGAACGACCATTTTGAATCTTTTGGGCAGTCTGTGAAAGTTTCATACCCGAACCTTTCGGCAGGTTTTGAATTCCGTGGACTTAAGGTAGGAAAAACTTATTCTGTTGATGTAAATATACATCAGGATGACTATTGGTTGGCTGGTGGTGGAACAAAATTGAAACTAAGGTCAGGATTGAACACCGCGGTCATACAGATAACCAGGGAAAAACACAAAACAGTAACCCTGCAGGTAAATTTGGGAGATGTTGGCATTCCTGATTCTAGTAATAAAAATTATCACCGTTACATACTGTTTTACTTGAACAATGGAGATTTATTGCAAAATTCTGGAAAAGGCACGGATTATTACGGTTTGGAAGAAGTTGAAGGTGCAGACCATGATATAAAACATTCTTTTGGATGTTATACATCTCTTACAAAAACAACGGCGCAGGTTTTCTATATAATAACGGCGAATAAAGTTAGCTGGGCTGGCAAGGACAGCAATGGTTATATAAATAAAGAGTCGACTGACTCCGCCTATACAGCCTTAAAGTATGCAGTACTAAGAGAAAGCAAAAAACAAGCATATTTTGTTCCGAACGATAATAATACACTGGAGCTCAGTTTTCTTGAGCCTGGAACTTATACAGCTACTGTGGGTACAACTACACTTGCAAAACCAGAGATAAGTTATGTTGCAAACGGTTGTGAAGTAGCCGAACCTACTACAGATTCGCCTTACAAAGTGAGAAATTTTCAGTCCGCGGAAACATCAGGCCCTAGTATAGAATTTACTGCAGATGGACAATACGGCCCCGATACCACTTATGAATGGTTTCTAAATGGCTCTTCTGTATCATCCAGTGATAGCTCTTATGAATTATCGCTGAGTGAAAATACCATTATACACACAGGAGAGACCAACACCCTAATGGTAATCGTAAAAAGCGGTGGCGAACTGCAGTCTGCAATTTGGCAGTTTACTGTTGAATAATGACGGCGAAAAATTTTTATTATTGGAGTAAACTTATGAAAAAGGCTTTTACACTTGCATTGATTGTTTTGGTACTTGCGTCCTGTTCAACATTTGAGGAGCGTAATTCTGAACGCGTTCTGGTTGGAAATGTGACTGTTAATTTGGTTTTCCCAACAGAACGAACTGTAAGTCCAACTCTGCCAGTCGGCGTTAGTGTCGGTAATGTAGGCGAATGGACGGTGAACTTTTACACCTTGGATAAAGACGGAAAGGAAATAGAATATACCCCTGACAACACATCCGGCACCTTAAGTTCCTCGTCATCTGCATCTTATACGCTGTCTGCAGGAGTGTATAAAATCACAGTCAGCGGAAGTTATACTTCTACAGGTGCTACACAGGGCAACTCGATAACCTACTACTACGGCGAAGCGAACAATGTAGTGGTAGGCAAGTTAAATGGCGGAAAACCTGTTTCTGTAAACATTACAGTTGGGTTGAAGAAGACAGTTGCTTCGTCGCAAGATGATAATGCAGGAACTTTAATTTGGAACATGAAAGTTGGCAAAGGACGCATTACAGACGGCACAACAGTATACTTCTACGCTGGAGTTATTGGAAAAGATAATGACGATAAGCCAAAAGATATTTACATAAGTACAAACGAGGAACCTGTAAAATACGACCATAAATTTACGAGTTCTGATACGGAGCCAGTAAATATTGTAACTAAAGGAAACGGTAGTCTATATAATAATAAAATGGCATCGGGCTATTATAGACTGTTTTTTAAGTATTCTTTTGATGAGGACGCTAAACCAGAAGATTACATCTACCTTGACCTGGGCGACAACTTGATAGAAATCGCGGACGGTTTAACAACCACCTATAACGCAACCATTACAATGCCGAGTTCTTCAGACCGCTCTTATTATGTTGCTTCAACAGAAAACGGTGGTAGCGCAAACAATTCAGGGCTTTTTAGATCCTATCCTACAACCTTTGCACAGGCAGTGGATAATATAGTCGCATACAAAGAAACATACAAAAAAAACACCGGTTACTGCATAGTCTTTTTGTGTGATTCTAAGGACGGTGTGCTTACAGTGCCGGAGATTGATGTTTCTAAGGTTAACGAACTATTGAGCAAAGGCATTTATTTTTTTGCGAATGTGAGTGATAAAAATGGTGCTATTCTGACCAACCCTTCTTTTTTTGGAGCTAATTTGCCAGATAGTATTTCATGGAAAGGATCTGAAAAATATAACCTTACATTTACATCCGACAAAACACTCAAAATAAACGGCTTAAATTTTAGCAACATCGCTTCCCTTTCATTAAAAAAACGCGCAAGGCTTGTAGCAGAAAATGCAACAGGTAGCACAGTACAAGGCGAGGGATCGACTGAAACTCTAAGCCCGGTAACCGTTACAGTTGATGACGCAAGCAATTACGGTGTAGAAAATGAACTGCAACCGTTCTTAAAGTACAGCGTGGAATCAAATGTAACCAACGATGTATACTTTGCCTACAATTTGGAAATTGATGCAAGTGGTGAAAGTGCAGCAACCGGCTATATGTACACAGAAAAACAGGACATAGAATCAGGTCAAACCGAAGACGACCCAACCTATGTGCGCTGTTATCCGGAGAAAGCATCTACCACGCCAACGGCGGATAGTAATACAATGCTGTGGAGTAAATCTCTTGTCAACGGTAATGCTGTCGTAAATGAAGCGTATTTGACAAGCGATGTTGCAAATTTTGATAAAAATACTGCAACTAATATTCTTGTGGCGGGACAAAATCTTGTAAACTGGTGTTTTGATGCTTCTGGAAGCGGTGTTTATCTGCTTATGGAAGAAAGTTCTTCTGGAGTTACATCAGGACGAAAACTTTATTTTTATGGCGAAAATGGCTCCCAAGAGTCAATCGATGTTACTGTGTATGATACTTCTTTTGATTTTGACAACATCATGCTCGCAAATGACAATAAGTATCTTTATGTTTACTATGTACGAAACGGTTTTGCTTACATAAGCCAGTATGGTAAAGAAGATTACACAAATAATGTAAAAAATTTTCCAATGACATTTGATTTAAATGCGGCTCCAACTGTAACGGCTTTTTGTTCTGTTGGCGGTAATTTTTACATGGGAACACAAAAATATATACAGAGTTACAAGCAGTATATAAAGATAGAAAAATATGCAACTGGTTCATCAACTGATTATAATTACACCAACACCTTATTCCAAGCAGGCGAAATTGATATGTCGCCAAGCAAAATTTATGGCGAAAAACAGCCTAGTTCTAGTAACTACAAAGTAACGGACTTACAGATACTAGGAAGCAACCTATACGCTTTGGTCTGTGATACAGGTGGTTATTCTAGTGATAATACTACATTTGATACGATTTACAGTCGCGGTGCGCTTGTAAAGATAGACACAAACACTATGCAGTTTTCAAGGAACGATGTATTTGGACTTTTCACCAATCAGAACATTGACGAAAATACTGCAGAAATAGTGCAGGCTTCTAATTCTGCCGACCTTTTGACAACCTTTACAGGTCCAAGACGCTTTATAGCACGCAAGCCCGAAGAACTTGTAATCGCCGACGACGGTGTTGTAAAAGATGAAAATGACGATTACAAATTAAAAGACCGCGTCGTTGTTTTTGATTTGAAGGATAGCAGTTTTACACCAACAGACTTAGAAGACATAAGTTTTAGTGTAGTAAACACAAATCCTGCATTTAGTTTCTTTGGCGAATAAGATTTCGCGGTAGTTTTGCGTTAGGGATTGGAAGAATTGCTTGCCGTGTTTCAACACGGCAAGCAAAATGTCAAACGCACGCCATTTGTGTGCGTTTGACAGTCGGAGCAACGCGGAGTTCTGCAAAGCCCGACCCTTTGCTACTAGCAAAGGGTAACGCCCAGATGTGTGTATGCTGTATTCAATATGTCATCCTGAACGAAGTGAAGGATTTCTCGCAATACAACGCGAATGCTTTATTCCTCTTGGCAATGTTTGTAATCAAATGTCTTTACGTTTTATTTGACTTTTCTTGTGTATGTTAGTAGACTAATTGATAGAAGGTCTCCATTAACCTGCGGTTTTAGTCCGTAAAGAGATGAACTTTAAGAAAGACCGTCCATGTAATATGGGCGGTCTTGTTTTTTTTGGAGGGCTTATGTTTTGTTTAAAGGGGAAATTAACTTTTATCAATATAAATCAAGATTATCTTAAATATTTACACGAAAGTTGTCCTGAAGTTTATTACAAACCGGTTAGTTATGCAAACAAGCCCTATTTAGGCATATTGGTGAACGAAAATAATAATCAGTATGTGATTCCTTTGTCCTCCGCCAAGGAAAAGCATAAATCTTGGAAAAATATAGAAACTGACCGTTTTTTGATATATGAAAATTGTGATAAGGCATTGCTTTCAAAAAATGCTATTTATAAAGAAAACACAGATGGTTCGGTAAAGCATATATTTTCTGTGTTGGATTTAAAGAAAATGATTCCAATAAAAGACGGTTTATATACAAAAGTTGATTTGGTTGTAAACAGCAATGACTCTATTGAAGTTAGAAATTATAAAAATTTAATGAATAAAGAATATTCTTTCTGCTTAAAAATTTTAACTTCAATAATCCAAAAGGCTAATAAACTTTACAATAAGCAAATACTTACAGGCAAGGTGATTAAATTTTGTTGTGACTTTAAACTCCTTGAGGAAAAATGCAAGAAATTTTAATTTAAAGGTAAACATGAAAGACCGCTTCATTCTGAGCGAAGCCCCTGTCATCCTGACCAACGCCTGTCATCCTGAGTGCAACGAAGGATCTCCTGTGCCTAGGCGAAATATCTACTGCACTGCCGAGACTTGTATTTTGTAAAAAAAAGAATTTGCAAATATACGTTGTTGGGCTTACAATAATTATATGAAAAAAGTTTTCTCTTTTTTTGCAGGAATTTTATTTTTTGCGTGTTCTCTGTTTGCTGATGTTACAGACGCTTCTGAAAAAGCCTCTCCGATTTATTTTGCAGGCGTAGGTTCATCCCTGTGCTTTCCGTCTTTTTCAAAAAAGAGCGACGGTGCGTCTGGTTTTGGCGGCAGCGGTTTTATAGAAGCAGGGCTTGATTACAAAAATTTTCAGGCAGAAGCGATTCTAGGCTACACGCATCTTTCTGGCGGTAAAGGGCTTTTACAGCAAATGGACGAGGTAAAAGTCGGGCTTGGAGCAGGCTATGTATTAGACAGGCGAAACATAAAATTCATGCCGAACTTTGTTGCAGTCCGTCCGCACTTGAGCGTGTTTGCAGATTTTTACAGTGCAAAACTTTACAAGAATGTCGTATTGCAGGAGGAGGGCGTTCTTTCTGTGGCAAAGGGTGTAACTTCTGTTTTTAATGCAGGGCTTTTTGTGGACTTTCCAAACCTTTTGTATGTTGCAGGCTACAACCTTGTGCCTAACATAGGTTTTGAAGAGTGCTTTAGGTTTGACGTGAGCGGACTTTACGCCACTCCTATTTTGACCGTGGGCTGCAGACTGTATTTTGATAAAAAAACACCACCACCCAAACAACAAACCAGTTACACAGAGCAACAAGACAGTCGCACAGAATAACTTGCCCGTCACACAGAGCAAAGCGAAGTGCCTGTCATCCTGAGTGAAACGAAGGATCTCCCTTGCAAAATAGATTCTTCGGCTTGCCCGCTCGAAACTTCGCCTTACGGCTCGTTGCGAGTACAGAATGACAGTGTTGTGCCACAGAATGACAGCACGACAACAAATGAACTCCAACCCGAACAACTAGCCCCAACACCAACCTTTGCGCCAATCATCTTCATACCAAACGAAACCTTGCCAATCGACTTTTACAATACAACCTTGCAAAAAATCAGCGAGTTCTTACAGGCAAATCCAACTTGCACATTAAAAATCACAGGCTACGCAAGTCCGATTTTTGAGAGGCTTTCGGGCGCACGGCCGGATGACGATTATATAAAAACCCTCTCACAGCACAGGGCAGAAAGCGTAAAAAATCAACTTGAAGTTTTGGGAATCCAAAGCGAACGCCTGAACGCTCAAGGTATGGGCGGCGGCACTTACGACAGCCAAAACGACTGGCAAAACCGCAGGGTAGAATTTGAATGTGTGTTGCAAGAATAAATAACAGGAGTTGTGTATGAAAACCTTTTTTAAGACTTTATTTGGGCGGCTTTTTGCTTTCGCAAAAAACAGGCTCTTCACGGTTCGCCGTCTAGCCGCGGCTCATTCGTCCGCTCGCATTTGCTCGCTACCGAACGGCTTTGCCGCCGTTACGATCCTTGCCGCATTTCTTACAGTCTTAAACTTTTCTTCCTGCATGGTGCTTTTCGACCAGGACGAAATTCGTTCTGCATACACAGTTGAATGTTACATCCAAAACACAACGGACGACGACTATACAATAGAAAAAAATCTAACACAGGTGCATGACGGAACGGCGGGAAATATGACGGACTTTGTGCCAAAAAAACTTGAAGGCTTTACAGCCCAGGCCATAGAACAAAAGAAAATCCGCAGCGACCGTACAACAGTAATACAAGTCTATTACACAAGAAACATAGTAACGCTTACATTCGACACAGACGGTGGAACATCAATAGAAAAAATCACAGGAAAATACGGCGCACCAGTAACAAAGCCCGCAAATCCAAGTAAGACAGGCTATGAGTTTACAGCATGGACGCCAAATATACCAAGCGCAATTCCACCACAGGATAGCACCTATCAAGCCCACTGGGTGGCAGGAGAAGGAACACCATACAAAGTAGAACACTGGCAACAAAATATAGAAGATGATGGCTATACGCTAGTTATCGCAGACACAGAAAACAAAACAGGCACAACAGGAAGCACCACTGTTGCTGTTGCAAAGACATACACAGGCTTTACAGCAAAGGACACAACACAGGGAACAATTCTAGCAGACGGAAGCGCTGTTGTAAAAGTCTACTACGACAGAAAGGTTGTAACGCTCACATTCAATACAGCAGGCGGAAGCACCGTGGGTGCAATTACAGCAAAATACGGCGCACCAGTAACACCGCCTGCAAATCCAACTAAAACAGGCTATACATTCGCCAGTTGGAATCCAACACTGCCTGCCACAATGCCTGAAAGCGACACAACCTACACAGCGGTGTGGGCAAACAGCACAGATACCCCATACAAAGTAGAACACTACAAGCAGAATGTTTTAGATGATGGCTATACGCTAGTTACCGCAGACACAGAAACAAAGACAGGCACAACAGGAAGTACTACGGTAGCAGTTGCCAAAACCTACACAGGCTTTACAGCAAAGGACATAACACAGGGAACAATCCTAGCAGACGGAACTACTGTTGTAAAAGTCTACTACGACAGAAAGG
>JBHAFG010000008.1:0-12434 GCA_041855945.1 Treponema sp.
AGTTCTTTTTGAAAAAAAATCTTAACATGGAAGGATTGTAGCATATTGCGTGGCGAGTTTTAAGCGAAACAGACAAAAAAAATCATAGTCTCCCGTGATTTTTTTTACATGCTACAAGAAACTGCTGTATTTCTGCACGCAGTCAGGATCAAATTCCACCGAAGAACCTGAATCCATGTCAAAATCCGCCTCAAGCAGGGCGCGTATCTCAGGAGAAATTATGTTCTCAATGAGATTCTGCTGAATTTCTTTCTGAACTTCCTCGTTGTCGTCGCTGGCAGTCTTGAATTCCTCAAGAACGTTCTCAAGATCCGTCATGTTCTTGTAACTTTCCTTGCTCAGACCGCTCACCGCCGACATCCTTCCAACGATGTCCTCCGCGCCATCGTGAATCTTGTGTATTTCACGGTTCGCCTGCTTGAAAAGGCTGTTTATCGACTGTATCTCAACCGAGATGGTTTCCTGCTGCGAGGCAAGATTCATGCAGTATCCGTTTATCTTGTCGGCTGCGGAGGCGGTTATGTCCGTCTTTTGTGTAACCTGCCTTGTCTGTTCGTCAAGAGTTTCAATTCCACGCGTAATCTCATGGAAAGAATCTATTACCGCCACGGAATGAGAACTGACCTTGGAGAACGCCTCCGCCGCAGACTGGCTTGAACCGTTGGCCTCGGTAACCTTGTTTATTACATTTGTAATGGATTCGTTTATCTTCTGGGCGTTTGCCGCCGTAGATTCCGCAAGCGTTCTGATTTCCTCGGCTACAACCGCAAAACCCTTTCCGAATTCCCCTGCGTGGGCAGATTCAATGGCGGCGTTCATGGAAAGAAGGTTCGTCTGTTCCGAAACGCTGTCGATTATCGTTATGACCTCGCCAATCTCGTCAAGTTGAGACATCACCGCCTCAAGAATCATTGTGGTGGAAGCGATTTTTTCATCTCCGTCCGCAACAAGATCCTTCATCTCCTCGGCGTTCCGCGTCCTTTGGAGCGCGTTCTCCTTGATCTGCTGCAATGTTTTTGCCATGTTGGAAATCGAAGTTGAACTGTCGTCAATCGCCTCCGTCTGCTCGGAATTGTCCTGAACAAGAGTTACCACCTGGCGGCTTATCTCTCCTACAGCCTCCACAGTCCTTGTCACAGACTCGTCAATCTGTTCAAACTGCCTTGTAATCGAATCTATGTTTTTCTTGATTTCGTTTGTGGCGGCAGCGGTGCTTGTAGCGGAATCGTTTATGGAATATCCAGACGAAATCGCCCTTGCCGCGGTCTTTTTTACAACAATGAAGAAGTCGTTTATCGCCTTGACCATTCCGTTCATGTTCGTCATAAGAGCCTGCATTTCCGTGCTTCCGCTTACCTTGACGCTTCCCCGAAAATCCTTCTGAGCAAGTTCGCCCGTAAAGTCCCGCACGCGAAGAATGTTCTTCCTTACAACGTCCGTTCCAAGCATTACAAGAACGAAAATCGAAATTACAAACAGGACTCCAACCACAACCTCCACGGTATATATGAGCCTTCGAATTTTCAGCGCGCCATCGACAAGGATTGAATTCATGTCCTCAAGGACTTCGGCAAGAGAGCCTTCCTCCTTGATTATGTCGCGCATCTGCGTGTGGATTAAAAGCTGCTGGCTGTAAAGAAGGGCCACCTGCGCGTCGCCGGAAAAACGCTCGTTGGCAGCGGCGATTCCATAGCGCGCAACATAGTTCAACACTTCGTCCCTGAGTTCAATTCCCTGCATAGTCCTGTACTGGCTGTTGAAAGGATTTATCTTGCTTACAATTTTTGTCCAGATTCCGTCAGCCTTTACAATGCACTCTGAAAATTCTTCGGAAAAATACCTTGAAATTCCGTCGCTGTTCTTCAACTGATGGAACTGCCTGTTCAGACCGACTATTTTTTCCTGCCAGTCTGCATGGATTGTTGTAGGGTCTATGCCCCAGTTTGTAGTTTGATTCAAGAAATTTGTTATGTCGGAAAGACCAAACCTGACTGTCTGCTGAAGATACTGAAAATCCGTGAGCCTTTTCGTAAACCCCATTCCAAAAAAAGAAAAGACCAGAAGGACCGCCATTTGAAGAGCCGCCACCAACGCGATAAGCGAGAACTTAGCCCTTAATCTTAATTTCATACGCTACCTTGCCCACCTTCTCCGCCGAACCATTTTATCATGTACAGAAACAATAATCAAAAAATTTAATTCCGCAAAAAGAAAATTCCAAGAATAGAACAATTTTTTAAAAGTTAGACCGCAAAGCCGCTTGACTGTCTGTCGGATTTGAACATTTACTGCGAAAAAAAGCCGGCGGACCACAAGTCCACCGGCTTTAAATTAAAAAATCATGCTAAAAACAAGGCGCAAGATCCTAGAGGACAGCCTTCATGGCAGTCATATACGCGCGAAGTTTTCGTCCAACAACCTCAATCGGGTGGTTTCGGATTTCCGCGTTAACCTGAACCAAAGCCTGGTTTGAAACGGAAGCGTTCTTTACGCCAAGACCCTTTCCAATTACGTCCGTGTGGAGTTTTGGCATCAGGTCCTTTTCCATCATAGGAGCGGCGACACGCGCAAAAAGGTAGCAGCCGTATTCAGCGGTGTCGGAAATAACCCTGTTCATCTCGTACAGACGCTTCCTGTCGATGAGGTTTGCGATGAGCGGAACCTCGTGGAGCGACTCGTAATAGGCGGATTCATGCTTGATTCCCGCGTCAACCATTGTTTCAAACGCAAGTTCACAGCCGGCCTTGACCATTGCAACAAGAAGGATGCCCTTGTCAAAATATTCCTGCTCCGTGATTTCCTCGTCTGTTTCCTTTGTTGACTCAAATGCGAGTTTTCCAGTTTCTTCACGCCATGCAAGAAGATTCTTGTCCTTGTTCTTCCAGTCCTCCATCATCGTGGAAGAAAAAACTCCCGAAATGATGTCGTCCATGTGCTTCTGATAGAGCGGCGCAAGAAGAGTCTTGATTTCCTTTGAAAGTTCGTTCGCCCTGATTTTCGCAGGATTTGAAAGGCGGTCCATCATGTTTGTGATTCCGCCCCACTTCAAGGCCTCTGAAATTACGTTCCATCCGTGCATAAGGAATTTTGTTGCGTATTCAGGGCTTATTCCCTCTGAAACCATCTTGTCAAAACATACGATTGTTCCGGCCTGAAGCATACCGCAAAGAATGGTCTGCTCTCCCATGAGGTCCGACTTTACTTCCGCGATGAACGAAGATTCAAGAACTCCCGCCTTGGAGCCGCCCATTCCTACAGCCAGAGCCTTTGCATAAGCCCAGCCCTTTCCTTCAGGATCGTTTGCAGGATGAACCGCGATAAGGTCAGGAACACCAAAACCCCTCTGGAATTCGTGGTAGACCTCAGTGCCAGGACCCTTTGGAGCGCACATTACAACAGTGATGTCCGGACGAATCTGCATTCCCTCTTCAATCACGTTGAATCCGTGTGAATACCAGAGGGCAGAACCCTTTTTCATCCTTTTCATTACTTCAGAAATTACAGGACTGTGCTGCTTGTCCGGGGTAAGGTTTCCAACAAGATCCGCGTCTGGAATCATCTCGTCGTAAGAACCAACCTTGAATCCGTTTTCAGTGGCGTTTTTCCATGACTGGCGTTTTTCAGCGATTGCGCTTTCTCGGAGGGCGTAGGAAACATCAAGTCCTGAATCCCTAAGACACATTCCCTGGTTCAAACCCTGCGCGCCGCAGCCGACGATGACAATCTTCTTGCCCTTCAAAGCCTTCACGCCGTCGTCAAATTCTTCCTTTGCCATTGAACGGCAATGTCCCAACTGCAATCTGGCTTCTCGCCAAGGAATCGAATTAAAATAATTTTCACCCATTTCAAAGTCCTCTTTTTTCCTTTGGGTGCCACCCCCTGCCCATTCGCCCAAGGCTCATTTTTTAGGGCAGGGGGTCGGGTGTTCCGCCGCCCGCTATCCGCTCGGTCTTTTTCAAGGGCCGCCAAACGTCCCTTGAAAAATCCTGCCTACGGCACGGCTGCATACCCTGGCACATTAGGAAGATTATATATATTTAAAACCATTGCGTAAAGACAATCGAATATAATTTTATCTGTCGCTTTTTTGGAAACGCTTTTCAAAAAGACTGAAAAATTTTGTAAGCCCAAGCGTAAGGCAAAGATAGATCAACGCGCACAAAAGAAGGGGAATCCACGCGTTGTATGTTGCATTCCTTATGTCGTTGCAGGACTTCTGAAGGTCTGTAACCGCTATGAAACTTGCAACGGACGTTTCCTTTATCAGAGTTATGAACTCGCTTGTATAGGTCGGAAGCGCGGTTCTTACAGCCTGTGGAAGAATTATCCTTGCAAGCGTCTGAGACCACGAAAGTCCGAGCGAACGCCCCGCTTCCATCTGCCCCGCTTCAACGCCCTGTATTCCCGCCCGAAATATTTCCGTGCAGTACGCCCCTGAATTTATTCCAAAGGCGACAATGGCCACAAGAACCGCGTTAGTCATTCCCATTGGCGAAAATACAACGAAGTAAAAAATCATCAACTGTGTCGCCATGGGGATTCCGCGTATTACAGTCGTATAGAACGCCGAAATAGTGTTCAGGACGCGGTTCCTTGAAATTTTAAAAAGTGCAAATATGCAGCCCAATACAGAGCCAATCAAAATCGCGCACAGGGCGATGAGCAGCGTCGTTCCCAGTCCTCTTGGAATTAAAACCCAGCGTCCGTTCGCTATTATTGTATTGTAAAAACTGTTCCACATACCTGCACTTTTCCCGTGTTATTTTCTTACGATTATGACCTGGTTGGACTTGTAGTAAGGCTCTGAAAAATCAACGTTTTTTCGCCTCTCTTCGTTTGCAGTCATTCCAGCGGCAACAAAGTCAACCGAACCCGCCTGAAGGGCCGCAATAAGAGCGTCAAAGTCCATGTCTACAACCTGGAGTTTTTTTCCAAGGTCATTTGCCACATAGGTGCACATTGAAACGTCAAAGCCCACAGGTTCAGTTCCCTCGTAATACTCAAACGGAGGAAATGCGGCGTTTGTTCCCATCTTTACAATTTCCCTTGTATCCAGAGTCTGAATCTGCGGAATCTTTATCTTTCCGTCCACAGGCATGAACGCAGTTACAAGATTTTCGTAAGTTCCGTCGGTCTTGATTGATTCAATAGTCCTGTTTATTGAATCAAGAAGTTCCTTGTTGCCCTTCTTTACGGCAATTGCATAGTCCTCTTCAGCGAACGTGTCGTTCACGATTGCAAGGCTTGAGTTCCTTTTTACGATTTCCATTGCAGGAAGTTCGTCAATGACGATTGCGTCAATCGCACCGTTTTTAAGGGCCATCGCGGCGTCGATTCCGGTCTTAAAGGACTTCACCGACTTTGCCTTGGATTCGTCCTTGACGTAAATTTCTCCAGTGGTTCCTGCCTGACAGCCAACAACCTTTCCTTCAAGATCCGCGGCGGTGTTGATTACAACCTGCGGCTTTTTTGCACAGCCGGCGAAAGATAAAACCGAGGCGAAAGCCATAACGGTAAACATTGTTTTTTTCATAAATAAAGCCTCCTCACGACTTTTTTGAAAATAGAATACCCGATACTAGCACAAATATCTTTTTTTGAGAATTGTAAAAAATAAAATACAGACTGCGGACTAAAGGCTCTCATTCAAGTGAAAGGTCGCACACTTCCGCGCCGGAAGCCAAAACCAGGTCCTTTGGAGAAATTACAATCTGAATTCCGCGGACTCCCGCCGAAACGCATATCTTTTCAAGAGAAAACGCGGAACTGTCAACAAAGGTGCGGAATTTCTTTTTCATTCCAAGGGGCGAACATCCGCCTCGGACGTACCCTGTAAGCGAAAGCAGTTCCTCGCTTTTTACAGGCGAAACTTCCCTTGCGCCGGAAGCCGCCCTCGCCTTTTTAAGGTTTATCTCGGAAACCGCGGACTGACAGAAAACGCACACTTCCTTTGAATCCGTGCGCATCACGATTGTCTTGAACACGCTCCTTGGATCAAGCCCAAGCGACTTTGCGGTTTTTTCCGCGGCGCCACGTCCAAGTTCATGCTCGCCGTCGTCGTCGTATTCCCTTGCCTCGTATGGAATTTTTAGCGAATCCAGAATCCGCATGGCATTTGTCTTTTTCATAATTTTTTCCTCTATATATAACGTTACAAAAATCTGTCTGAACAGAACGGATTGGCGTAAGGGTCAAAATCAGGTCCAAAAAATAAAACAGAATTTCCGCCCCTACACCTTCATCAATAATGTAGAAAAACTTGATTTTTTTCTACAGCGAACGCACTGTAAAACAAACCTGTAAATCAAAGTTTAAAAAATTACAATGCGCTTCCACGCTGTAAAGCCGCCTGCGAATTGTTAAAATCTAAAAAATTCTGTAGACTTCAAGCGTTATGGTAATCAGTTCTATGGACCTCAAAGACGGTCATGTCGTTCAGTTAAAAAATGGAAAAGAGTTGGTGCTTCAGCGCGATGACGCGGACGCTTTGATACGTGAATTTAACAGATACGGCGAAGTCGCGGTTATCGACCTTGACGCCGCGATGGGAAACACAAATCCAAAGGGAGACACGGTGAACACGCCTCTTTTAAAAAGCCTTCTCAGAAAGGGAAGCGTGCGTGTAGGCGGCGGAGTGCGTTCTGTAAAACGCGCAAGGGAATTGATCTCGCTTGGCGCGGAAAAAGTAATAATCGGTTCTTCCGCATGGAAAAAAAACGCGGAGGACAACTCAAGCGTCCTTGACACAGCCTTTCTTGAAGAACTCGTCGGAGCAATCGGAAGGCAGAGAATAATAATCGGCGTTGACGCGTTCAATGGAAAAATCGCCGTAAAGGGCTGGACAGAAACGATTGACGTTTCGCTTGTGGACGGCGCGCGCATGGCGGAAAAATACTGTTCGGAACTTCTTTTTACCTGTGTTGAAAAAGAAGGCTGCATGCAGGGAACGAACATGGATATGGCACGTGAACTCAGGGCGGCGGTAAAGTGCCGCGTAGTGGTCGCAGGCGGCGTTTCAACGGAAGATGAAATCGAAGAACTTGAAAAGATGAACTGCGACGTTCAACTTGGAATGGCGCTTTACACGAACAAGGTTTCACTTAAAAACAGTTTCATACGCTGCCTTGACTGGAAAAAAACGGAGGGAATGGTTCCCGTAATAGCGCAGGACAAAAGAAGCGGACAGGTTCTTATGATGGGATACGCCAACAGGGATGCCATGGAAAGGACTTTTGAAAGCGGAAAACTTACTTTTTTCAGCAGGACAAGAAACACGCTCTGGACCAAGGGTGAAACAAGCGGAAACTTCCTTGAAATTGAAAAACTCAGGGTTGACTGCGACAGGGACACCGTTCTTGCGACTGTAATACCGCACGGACCTGCCTGCCACACAGGAAGCTGGTCGTGTTTTGCATCGACGCCTGACGAACGCCCATCCCTTGAAAGGCTTTATGGAACTATAGAAGAACGTTTTGCAAATCCAAAGCCCGGCTCATACACCGCGACGCTTGACGCCAAACGAGTACGCGAAAAAGTAGAAGAAGAGGCGGAAGAAATTTGCGAGGCTGACGGCAGGGACGAAGTTGTCTGGGAAGCCGCCGACCTTCTTTACTTTGTTTCCGTGCTCATGTACAGGGAAGGCGTTTCGTGGCAGGACGTTTACAACGAACTTGACAGAAGGCACAAGGAAAAGTAAGACGATTTTCTAGGCTTTTGCAGAAAGCGGACGGGAAGGAATTCCCGTTACAAATTCTGAATATGAAGTTCCCTTCAATTTAAAAATCATCTCGCCCATGTCGTTCTGCGAAATCTCAAGGCAGGTTTCAACCCACACGTCGTTTTCCATCACCTCGAACCTGTCGCCAAATTCAAGGTGGCAGATTATTGAGTTTTCAGCCTCGTTCGCTATGCAGAATTTTCCCATGGACTCGTCAAATTCAAGTGTTCCTTCTTTCATAAAATTCCTCTAAAAAAAAATCATCGACCCGAACGCAGATTGTAAAACAATACGCGCTGTGCCTGTTCTGTTCAATCGATTCCAAACGAATCAAACATACATTCAATATACCAAAGTTTTTGAATGTTTTGTGTATTTTTTGCCGCGAAAAAGCGAAGTTCATAAAAAAAGTTTTACGCGCGGGCTAAACGTTTTTTTTCAAGAAAAATACATGAACATTGTCAGTTTTTTTCACTTTTCTTCCATAAAAAAATATGACCTTGAAGAAGATTTTTCTTTTCGCCATGTTCTGTTACGTGAATTTTGATTTTCACGCCGTCGGAATAAAAAAACTTGATTTTTCTACAAAAGGAAGCCTGTCGTTTGACGCAGGCGCGCATGAAAAATCATCGTGGAGCGCAAGCCAGAACGCCAGTATAAAACTTGCAGGATTTGAATGTCGAGCGTCGGCAAAAATTCCAAACACGCTATTTTCCGAGGAGGCGGAGTTTTTTTCGCCCACATTCTACTGTTCGCTTGACTTGAAGGAGTCGGGAAAGTTTTTTGAAAAGTTTCCGCTTTTTTTAAGCGTTGGAAACCTTAAACCCACAGGAAGCGTTTACAGACTCAACACCCCCACCCTTTCAGGAAGCCTTTCGCCTTTTTCAACATTTTCGCCAAAGGCCGCAAACCTGAACGCCGCGCCAAAAACTCCATGCGCGGAAGAAATCCCATTGGCGTGCCTTGTAAAATACGATTTTTCGCGCCTTCTCAAAAAAAACTATAAATTCGACATATCGTTATACGCGCAAAATGACAGAAGCGCAGCCGCGGCGTTTTACATGCACATTCCGTTTGACGGCAAAAACGCAAACTCAATGGATTTCTCACATACAGTCGGACGCTTTCATTTTTCAAATGAAAATTCAACATGGTTTTCCATGTCGGAATATTTTCCGGAGGATTTTTTCATTTCGTTTTCAAACCAGTTGAGCATAAAAACCCGCCCGATAAAGTCAAGGATGATTTTCAACCTGTATCAGAACAGAAATTCAGGCTTCGACTGGACTTTTTCAAGCGAGAACACATTCTCATACAATGGGCTAAGCCTTTCCGCATCGTATTTTTACGCGAACTCTCCGTCGATATTTACAAGTTCTGGAAAAAATCTGAAAGTCCGCCAGCAGATTTTTCTGAATCCACAGTTCGTCTTACAGTCAAGGAACGGAAAATCACAGTTCAGGATGGGAGCCTGCGGATTCTGGGAGGACAGGCTTGATTCCAGTGGAAAAGTATCGTCAAGCCTCAGGCTTTCGGCAGGCATTGAAGGATGCACGGATTTTTTTTCAGCAAGATTTACAAGTTCAGCAAAAAACATTTCGTTCAGCGAAGAAAACCTGGTCTGCACGCTGCAAAACGCCACATACACGGAGGAGCTGCATTTTTCATTCCCCGGAATAAAAACCGTGGCAGCGGACATTGCGTTTTCATTCCGTCCGTTTTATGCCGGTCGTGAATTTTCATCTGAACTGAACACTGGTTTTTCAATGCGCTTTCCGCAAAAAAACAGAAGAAACATTCATACACACACAAGAGTTTCCGCCACGGTGAAAAGCAGTGAGGAAAAAACAGAAATTTCAAGCCTGCAGGCAAGCGTAAATTTCAACTCAAAGATAAAAAAAACAAGCGTCAGGTTCAGCCTTGCATTGAAGTGCAAATTTTAGTCCTGTCAAAGCCCCTTTTCTTTTGCCTTTTTCCAAAAACCGTCCATTTCAGAAAGATTTTCAGACGAACAGGGAATGTGTTTTTCTTCCATTTTTTTCTGCACGTATGAAAAACGGCGGTGAAACTTTTCGTTCGCGCCGTTCATTGCGACCTCAGGATCAACGCCAAGCATCCTTGCGTAATTTACAACGGCAAAAAGCAGGTCGCCAATTTCTTCCTCAACGTGAAGCTGGGCATTGCGTACGGGAATGTCGGAAGAAACAAGCGGCGGCTTTGACGCCTGCATCCCGGATTCAGATTCCTCCTGAACCTGGACCAGGGTCTTTCTTGCGTCAGAAACCTCTTTTAATTCCTCGTACACCTTAGCCTCTACGTCTGAAATGTCCTGCCACTCAAAGCCAAGTTTTGCGGCCTTCTTCTGATACTTGAACGACCTTAAAATCGGCGGAAAACCTTTTGGAACTTCGTCAAGGACGCATTTTTCCTTCCTGCCCTCAACCTTTTCCTTTATCTCTTCCCAGTTTAAAGCAACCTGTCTTGAATCGGGACTTTCGCGTCCGGTCCCAGGCGGTTCAAACTCCGAACTCGAGTCCGTTTTTAAAGATTCCGTCTCGGAAGGAGGAAAAATATGCGGATGGCGACGGACAAGTTTGTCGCACACAGAGTTCAGCACGTCCGCAACACAAAAATCGCCCGACTGCTCGTAAATGTACGAAATCATCAGGGCGTTCAAAATCACGTCGCCAAGTTCCTCCATCGCGTGTCCCGCGTCCTTCTGGGTTATGGCGTCAACCGCCTCGAACGCCTCCTCCACAAGCGGAGTGCGCATTGAAAACGGAGTCTGCTCCCTGTCCCACGGACATCCGTCTTCCGCCCTGAGCGTTTTTATGATGTTCAGGAGACGCCAGAACGCGTTTTTCTCGTCATTGCGTCCGTAAGATTCATTCACTTCCATATAATCATGCCCCGCATTTTTTCTTTGACCATTCCTTCAAAAGCGGCGACGGATCTTTTGAAAAAACAAGTTTTGCAAGGAGCGTGGCAGCCTGCGGAAAAATCTGCGAAAGGACAATACGCTCTGAATCCAAAAAACCGCTCAACACATACGAAGCGATGTCGCGGTCCGAAGGCTTTGTAAGACCAAAACGCAGCCGCCAAAAATCCGCCGTACCAAAAACCGCCTTTGTGGACCTAAGACCGTTGTGTCCTCCAAGACCGCCGCCCCACTTCAAACTGACCGTTCCAAGCGGAAGTTCAAGTTCGTCGTGGACGACCAGAGTTTCCTCCGGCCTTATCTTGTAAAAATTGGCAAGTTCCACAATGCTCTCTCCCGAAAGATTCATGTAAGTCTCGGGCTTCAGAAAATAAATCGTGGACGGAATGTCGTCAGAAACGTTCACCGCGCTTCCATCCTTTTTGGCAAGGACTGAAAATTCCGCGCACCATAGCGCAAAATCCCCGGATGAAACCGCGCAAAAATTCCCCTTGAATTTCTTCTGCCAGCAAAACCTATCGTAAAACGGCAGCGACTCCGCGAACTGCCACGCAACATTGTGACGGGTGGCCGCATATTCGCGCCCATAATTTCCCAAAAAAACAACAAGCCTAATCATTGAAGAAAATTATACCACTTCGCAAAAATAAAGAAAACGCCGTGCCTTTCCGTGCAGTAATCCAATACAAGTACAACAAGTGGAAAAGAATGTGGATAAGTCCGCGTTTTTGTGGATAACTTGTGGAAAGGCTGGGCGTTTCTGTGGATTTTAAGTGCCTAAACAGTGAATGCAATGTGTTTAAAATAAAAAAGGGAACTTTGATTCAAGTTCCCTTTCAAACAAAATCCGCCTTAAAATCAGCCCAACGAAACAAGACCCTTCTCGTCGATGGCGATTATGGACTTACATTCAGAACAGCGGAATCTTCCTGCCCGCGTCGCCCTAAGGTGCTTGCTGCACACAGGACAGCCGAACACTTTTGGAAAAATGGATTCAGGAATAGTTCCGTCGTTCCTGAAATAATTTATCGCGTCCTCGGATGTGTCCTTGATGTTGAAGAACTGCGAGAATCCCAAAAGTTGGAAAACCTCGTAGACTTTAGGCTGTATCTCAAGAAGAACGATGTCGCCGCCATTTGGCTTCAACATTTTAAGGAATGCGGTAAAAGAACCTATTCCAGTCGAAGACACATAGTTCAACGCCGAACAGTTGAACACAAGATTAACAAAACCCGACTCGACAATCTTTGTAATCTTCTTTTGGAAGAAATTTGAATTGTAGGTATCTATATAACCGTTAAGGTAAATAAAGATTCCATTTGAAATAGAATCACCCTTTTCAAGTGTAATCTTGAGGCTGTCGTCTCGCTCTTCGTCAAATCCTGGGATTATATTGTTGTTGCTGTTTGCTACCATCTTTTATCTACTCCAAAACGATAAAATTAAATTATTTTTAATCGAATTTTATGTTACTACAATTATTTAAATCGGTCAAACAATATTAAACAAATATTAACCGAAGGCAACCAGTAAATAATAATTCCCCAGTTTTCTGTCAGAAATTGCAGGATTTTTTGTAAATCATGGCTGGGGTTAATCCGTCATGAATCTTTCCGGGATAGTTGTTCATCCAGTTTTCTGCATATTGAACCTCTTCACAAGTTACTTTTGAAAAGTCGCAGCCTTTCGGAAAGAATCGCCGCAATATTCTGTTGTGATTCTCGTTCGTACCCCGCTCGCATGCGGCGTATGGGTGGGCGAAATGAAGCTTCGTCCTGG
>JBHAFG010000009.1:0-23568 GCA_041855945.1 Treponema sp.
AATACACGGATATGTTTTTCACATCGGCACAAAATCAGGACTTTTACATCTATGGAACGAATTGAAAACAAAGAATCGGAGAGTTCTTCTATCAGACGTTTACAGCGCGCTTTGTTTTATGAACTTCAGTTTCGTAACGCAATAGTCTCGGATGCAATCGCCTTTTACGACGCGAACATCACAAAGAATTTAATAGAAAGCGACTTTTTTTTCAGGGACGCAGAGAACAACTTTGTTTCCGTTCCGGATTTTCTTGGACTTTCAACTCCGTGCAGTTTTTCGGCTTTCATTGACCGCTGGGCGGAAAATGTAATAATCGACCAGAACCAGAAGAACGTGCGCGACATTTCCGTGTTGAGGGAAACACTGCTTGAAACATATTCGGAAGGAAAACGCGAATACGTGATAAACTATTGGGCGGAAAACCTTGACGGAAAAAAACTCTACCTTATACACAGGTTTCTTCTTACGCGAAACGAACTTGGCGACATCTGCGTGCTTTCAATAATAAAGGACTATACAAGGCTCAAGGAAATCGACGACGAAAACCTTAAGACTGAACTGGAGCAGTACGCCTATACAGACCCTGTTACGGGCGGCTACAACTACATACGGTTCAAGGAAAAATTGAAGGACTACGACACGTCCGGCTCTATAATCTGCCTTGACATACATTCGTTCAAGACAATCAATTCAATATGCGGAGTAACCCGCGGCGACGAGGTTATAAAAAACATCTGGGAATGTATACTTCTTTCCATAGAAACGGAACGCGGCGACCTTGCGGCGCACATAAACGCAGACCATTTCATAATATTTCTTCCAACGGCGGACGAAAATTCAATCGTGCGGAAGATGAGGAACATTACAGTGGCCTTGATGGTCATTTCCGTAGATCTGGACGTTCCTCAGATTCAGCCGTATTTTGGTGTTTCAAGGTGGTCGCCTGAAAAAAAGATTGAGATGGCGTACAACGAGGCGATAACGGCCAAGCACAACGCAAAATACCAGCACGAGATGGACTACGCTTTTTTTAACGAGGAGGACGTGAACCGCCTCATATACGAAAAGTCGCTTGTGGATTCGTTTGAGGACGCCCTTTTAAAGAAGGAATTCAACATCTGGTTCCAGCCAAAATACACTCCAAAAACAAAGCGCATTGTGGGGGCGGAGGCGCTTGTCCGCTGGATAAAGGACGACGGCTCGATAATACGCCCGAACGACTTTATAATGCTTTTTGAACGGAACAACATAATCCGTAAACTTGACGAATACATTTTCAGAAACGTGTGCATATACCAGAAGCACTGGCTGAACCAGGGAAAAAACATCGTTCCTGTTTCTGTGAACCTTTCGCGCGCAAGCCTTTATTACAAGGGAGTCGCCGACCAGTACAAGCGGATAACCGAGGTTGTGGGGATCGACCCAAAATGGGTTCCAATCGAGATAACCGAGTCCGCGGCGGTGGCAGAAGAATGTGTGAAGGAGGCGATAGACAGGTTCCACGCGCTGGGTTTTTCGCTGCACATGGACGACTTTGGAACAGGATATTCTTCGCTTGCATCATTGAACATGCTGCACTTCGACACGATGAAACTTGACAAGAGCCTTGTTGACTTTATCGGGCAGTTTGACGGAAACAGGCTGATTGAACACACAATTTCGCTTGCCAAGGAACTGGGAATTCAGGTTACGGCGGAAGGCGTTGAGACAGAGGCGCAGGTTAAATTTCTCAGAAACATAGGATGCGACAACATACAGGGATTTTTCTATTCAAAGCCCGTTCCGTCGGCAAAGTACGAGGAACTTCTTGACAGGGAGGTTTTTGAAAACTGCGAGGAAAAGGTGAATCCAGTGGAGGAGCATATAAACGAGTTCAACCACGGTTTTACAAAGCCTGTGCTGTATTCCTTTGTTGTAAACCTTACTCAGGACAGGGTTTCAGACCTGACGGAACACCTGGACTGGTCGCTTGAAACTTCGCTCAAGCCCGAATCTTATTCACACGCCGTAAAACTTCTTGCGGAAACCCACCTTTGCGCTTCGGACAGGGAGCGGTTCTATAAGAATTTCAGCAGGAACAACATCCTTGACAGTTTTGGCGGAATCGAGGAGACAAAAATAGTTGAATACGTCCGTGGAATAAAGGGAAAACTTTGCAGGATGAGGAGCGTGCTGCACACGTTCAGGGTTGAGGAGTCAGACGAGGTTTGGCTTTACATAAAGATTTTCAGCCTGTAGAAAAAAAACTGTATTTTTTTGTGTTCTTCTGTGTTTTTCTGCATTTTTACGTATTCGGACGGCAATATGGAATTTCTGGCAAAAAAAAACTTGAAACAGCAAACGTTTTTTCCATATTCTATACGTATGGACGAAAAAAAGAATACTGAAGATTCCGCGCATGGCGCTCTTCAGGACAGAAGCGGAAAGATAGTGCGGACGAGCCTTGTTGCGGTTTTTACAAACATCGTGCTTGTAGTTTTCAAGGCGGTGTTCGGCGTGCTTTCAAACTCGATTTCAGTGGTTCTTGACGCTGTGAACAACGCGTCGGACGCGCTTTCTTCAATAATAACGATAGTTGGGGCGAAACTTGCCTCCAGGTCGCCCGATAAAAAACATCCGCACGGCTACGGAAGGCTTGAATACGTGAGCGCGATGGTTGTTTCGTCGATTGTAATGTACGCGGGCTTTACGTCGTTCGTGGAATCCTTTAAAAAAATACTTTCACCCGTAAAGGCGGAATACAGCGTGGCGACGCTCGTGGTTTTGAGCGCGGCGCTTTTTGTAAAATTCTTTCTGGGATTTTTTTTGCGCGCGCGTGGAAAAAAGGTAAAATCGCAGGCCCTTGAAGCGTCCGGACTTGATTCGCTGTTCGACTCAGTGCTTTCGCTTTCCGTTCTTGCCTCGGCGGTTGTGTACATGATTACAGGACTTTCGCTTGAGGCGTATGTTGGACTTGTAATTTCTGTGTTCATAATAAAGTCTGGAATAGAAATGCTGCTTGAGACGCTGAACGACATTTTGGGAAGGCGAAGCGACCCCGACGTTGTAAGAAAAATAAAGGCGTGCATGAACGCTGAAGAGGGAGTGCGCGGAACATACGACGTTATACTGAACAATTACGGTCCTGAAAAAAATTACGCCTCGTGCCACATAGAAGTTCCTGACATGATGAGCGCATCTGAAATAGACGCGCTTACTCGTAAACTTGAGCGGAAGGTCCATGCGGAAACTGGAACAATCCTTACAGGAGTTGGAATATATTCTTACAACACAAAGGACGACGGGGCTTCAAAAATACGCGCAAAAATCCTTGAGATGGTTGAAAAATACGACTGGATTCTGCAGATGCACGGATTTTACGTTGACATTGAAAACCGTTCCATGAGGTTCGACGTTGTGATAAGTTTTTCTGTGAAGGGAAGGGATGCGCTTAAAATTCTTTACGGCGACCTTGCAGTCCTGTTCCCGGACTACAGCGCGCACATCTCTCTTGACATGGACTATTCCGACCTTTAAAAAAATTTGCTTCCTTTGATTTTTGACTTATAATGAGTTTCAGAAAGATTCAGGAGGCCTTATGTTTGAGACAAGAATTTTTATTGCATCGACCGAGAGTCTGAAGGACGGTTCTTTGTTCGACAGGTTTTACAGTTCCGTTCCAAAATATCGCAGGCAGAAGATAGACGCGCTTTCAAGCCTTGACGAAAAATGTCTTTCGCTTGCATCCGGCCTTCTTCTTTCGCGCGCGATTTTACATTCCGGACACAACGAGGACGAAATGGAATACGCGTACAGGGAAAGCGGAATGCCGTATTTCAAGGGAATCGACAATTTTTATTTCAGCATAGCAAAATCGAACGAGCGTGTGATTGTTGCGGTTTCTTCAAATCCAATAGGCGTTGACGTTGAGTTCATGGACGGAAGAAAGGACGCCGAAGTGGAACAGTGGGTGAGGACGGAAAGTTACGCCAAGGCCACCGACACAAGCATAGCGGTTCTTCTTGAGGGGCGTACGGCGTTGAACAGCGAGTTCCGTTTTATGACTCCGTTTTCCGAGAAGGGCTACAAATACGCCGTTTGTTCCGAGGAATTTTTGAACCCTGAACAGGTTCAGTTTGTAAAGGAATTCTAGGCCTGCTGTTTTTCCAAAAGATATTCTTCACAGCTCATCATCTGTACGTGCAGCGGACTTAGGCCTTCAAACACAAGGAGCGTTGCATCTTCTTTTTGACGTGTAAGTCCTGAAACAGCGTCTGTAATGTATACTGTGTGGATTCCTTCGTCCATAAGGGCGAACACCGTTGAAAGAACGCAACATTCCGCGACGACGCCAGTAATTACGACGCGCCCGGCCTTTCTGCACGCCTCAAGGACTTCCGGAACTGAAAGCGAGGAATACACGTGCTTTGTGTATAGAGGAAAGCGTGAAAGCGGTTCTTTCAGCGAATCAAGCATCAGGTTTGCGTGTTCGTCGCGGTTCACGTCGTCGTATTTTTTGTTGTAGTCCTTCCAGGCGCCGCGTGGATTTTTTGTGTCCGCGATGAAGCGCGTGAAAATTACGTTTTTGATTCCCGCCGCGATGATTTTATTTATGTTTTCCGCGACGCCTTCTGTGTCTAGACATTCCCATTTTCCGCCTTTTTTGTATGCGTTCTGCATGTCCGTCACAAGTAGAAGATCGTTTTGTTTCATGCAGTGATTATACATGAAGGATTTGTCTGCGCAAGGTATGGAGCCGTGCCGAAGGCAGTGCCGCCTGTAAATGTGTGGGGGGCGGCACCGAGCCCCTGGCGGGCGGCGGAACACCGTTTGCAGGACTGGTTTTCGCCCGTGTTTTAATGCAGAAAATCATGTGATGACTTTTTTTTAAATACGTTTTACACTTTGCAGAGTTTTGTCGGACTTTATGAGCTTTGTTTTTGGAGTGTTGTTGTGAAAAATGTTTCAACCTTTCTTTTTAGGCTTTACGCCGTTTTGTTTTTGCCGATGCTGTTTTTATCGTGCGCCGAAGCGTTCACGATAAACCCGAACACCGCAGAAATCGAGGTGAACGACCGTTCGATATGCGCGCCCGCAGGGCTTCTGGCGAGCCACGGAGATTACAGGAAGATTACGCTTTCATGGAATCTGGTTTCAAACGCAAAGCAGTACATAATTTACAGCGCGCCCTCTCCATTCGATGAATTTGTAAAAATAGGAGAAACTTCGGGAAGCGTTTCAGAGTTCAGCGTGGACGTCGCTTCTGGAAAAATGTTGTGGTTCAGGCTGAGTTCACTTTCATACACTGGAACAGAGTCGTCAAAAAGCGGCTACGTGTTCGGCTCGTCGGTGGCGGTTCCAAACATTACGGGAATCGTTCTTGGCGCGGACGGAAAATCCGCGGAAGTTTCGTGGTGGCTTTCAAACTGCAGGGATGACACGTATGCCTCTTCCGTTTCTTACACGGTGGTCTGCTACGAGGGGGATGGAGAGCGTGTTTTTGACACAAAGACGCAGAAAGGTCCTTTGACGAGCGTGTGTTTTTACGGTCTTGACGCGCGCGCGAAATATTCATACCAGGTTCTTGCGTCTGTAGGAAATTTCAAGGCTGAAAAAAGCGATCTTTCCGACGCCGAGAGCGCGCGTCTTACAGTTCCTTCCGCGCCGGAGAATTTTTTTGTGGAGCGCGGCGTAAAGAAGGCGGCGGACGGAATTGTAGTTTCGTGGACGCTTCCGCCGCCCGCACACTGCAGGATTTCTTCTGACGTGTATGAGGAGCATCCGCTTTATTTTTCAATACAGAGAAAACTTTCTTCCGAACCCGACAGCGCGTACGCCGACATCGTTCAATACATCGGAACGGTGGACGCCCCTGCTTCCGGCGTGTATTTTAACTGCGACGGAGATTCCCATTTTTCAGACCTTTACGTTGAACGGAGCGCGGTGCAGGACGTGGAGGCGGGCCGCGTTCCAAATTATCCTGGATACATCGTTGGAACGAAACTTTCATACGCCGACAGGACGGCGGAACAGGGAAAACTTTATTCATACATTGTAAGGTCTTTTACAGACGATGTTTCGGGCAGGACTGTAAGTTCGGATTCAAGTTTTACAGTGGGCGAGGGGCATCTTGTTTCAAGTCCGTCGCTTGAACTTGTTTCGGACTATGTTCTGGACGGTTCGGACGAAAATAAATTTTCAAATATACATCTTGGTCTGAATTTTAATTTTGAGGATTTTTCCCTTGACGGCGAAGGTTTTTATTCCTACCTGCTTTCATACGAAAAAACGCCTTTTGCTACTGCAGAAAATCCGGAGCCTTCTTCATGCGGCGAAGTTTTTGTTTCGGCGTTTTCAAGCGTGGAGTCCATACGTTCATATGAAATTTCATACGGAAAGGATTTTGTTTCGGATTCTGAAAACCACGGATATTACACGTACAGGGTGTATGTAGCGCCGTCTTCATTGAAGGGCCTTCCTTCATCTGATTCCGAGTTTTACACTAGCGTCCGCTCTTCAAGTTCCCTTACAGTAACGGACGACGCGTCAAGCCTTCCGCTCATAACGGAATTCAGCGTACAGGACGGCTACGCCTCAAAATACGTGCTGTGCTGGAACTACGAGCCTTCGTATTCATACAGCCTTAAATGGACATTGTACGACGGAAGGACGGGACAGCCTGCATCGGACGCCCAGGTGAATTCAATTGACATTCAGGAAGGCGACCTTGACATCACGAGCGTTCCTGGAAAGGCGTTTTTTACACATGGGGCGGAAAGCGGAGATTCAAGGAAATACACCCTGGTTGCAAGAAACGGACTTTATACGGCGAAGGACTTTGAGGAGGTTTCGCGCACTCTTGGAACTGCAAATGCAAGACTGAAGGCTCTTTCGTACGACAGCGTGAACATTTCTTGGGATTCCGTGCAGCGCGCGGACTCATACAGCGTGGTCGCCTTCTATGCGCATGATTTGGAAAAGACGAACCTTGTGCGGGAAGCTGAAGACGGCGGAACGAACTGTGAAATTTCGCTTGACGGGGGAACTTACACCTGCACGATTGTAAAACCGTCCGGCTACGACAGCGCGCTTCTTTCGGGAAGGGAAATTACAGTTGAGGTTACGGCAAAAAATTCAAAAAGAAGCACGGACAATTCCACGTCCAAAACTGTTTCTGCAAGGACGTTCGGTCCTTCCGTCATGCAGGCTGCGGCCGGAAACCTTTACGAAAAGAACATAAACATAGGCTGGCAGGAAATTGAAGGCGCGAAGGGCTATCTTGTTTCGCGCGTGATGTACGAGGACGGAAACGCCGTTACGGCCTCTGACGCGGCGGACGTTTATTTTGTGGACGCGTCAAGCCTTGAACTGAAACGTAATGGTGAAAGGCCGCCTGAGGGAAGTTCCGCGTCAAGGAAGGACGGAAAAATCTGGCTGAACGACGTTGACGACACGGACTGTATGGACAGTTCCAGCCACAGCCAGAGGATGATTTCGTGGGGGCTTCCATACGGTTATATTGTTCTTCCGGTTCTGTACGGAGAGGACGATTTTGAGTTTAACGGACTTGAGATAAGTTCAGACGGAAAATCGGGCGTTTCATACACAGACATACTTTCAAGTTCCGCGTTCATAAAAAATTCAACGCTGGGCTACGGACTTTCCGTAAGCGCGTCAAAATCTGAAAGTTCCGCAACGGTTTCAGTTTCTTGGAAAAAGCCGTATGAAAACGATTCTGGAATTCCGTTTGTATACAGGCGTGCAAGGGGAAGCGGCGAATGGAAATTGATAGCCTCACTTTCCAAGGACGACGACGTGTACAACGACAGTCTTGAAGGCGAGGATTTTACAAAGGCCTTTTATTACGCAGTGCAGTACCACCGCTCGTCCTCGCCCCTTGCATGCACCAGGTCGTATGAGGAACACCTTGGCGCGAAGGATTTACGTTATTCCGACTCTTCGGGCGTTGAGGAACTGAACAAGGGCTATCTTTTTTACATTTCTCTTTCCGCCTCTTACAACGGACGGCGTGGTCCTGACGGTCTATGGGCGAAGGACGGATTTTACTATTCGCAGAAGGTTTCACATTCACGCTGGGATTTTGAGGAAAGGGCGCGGGGGCCTTCCGCCATTACAATAAGCGCAAAAAATGTGAACACCACTTACGGAAATATAAAACTTGCCGACATACAGATTGGTTCTGACGGCGAGGAGAATTTTACGCTAAACGCTTCGGGCGGAGTCTTGAACGGAGACGGAAACGACACCGCGCTTGTAAAAAACGGTTCAGACCTTGTATTGCACCCAATCGCCATGACGGAATCCCTTGTCGCAGGAAACGGCGAGCATACATACACGGACGGAATATTGAAGATTCTGCGTTCATCAAAGACTTTCTATAAACTTGAATCCACCGTTTCGTATTCAAAGACGGACGGAAGCGGAGGCGAAGTTTTCTTTGTCGGGGAAGCCTCCGGCTTCAGGCAGTTTTCGGACGAGGAACTTGTAAAATCTGTGTCGCTTGTTCTCTCGGACGCGCTTTATCAGGCGGGAATTCCTAAATCATCGGCCGCGATTTTTGTAGTACGAGACGCTTCAAGCAAATGTTCAGGAAAGACGGGCGAGTTTACGGTTACGCATACGTCATGGGCAAACCATTCACAGTGGGGCTTTGGCGGAACTTCGTACAGGCATATTTTTCCCTCTGGAACTTCATCCAAATACACAGAGCCATACGCCTCGGATTTTGTAATACGCGCGGGCGATTCTGTAAAGGCTGTGGGCATCAAGGAAAATACACTTTACCATCTTCCAGAACTTGAACTTGACATTGTACATGATTCTGGCATTTCGCCATGCGTCCTTTCATATACGCTTGGAACGGCGGGTTCATTGAATTTTGCAGGCGAAGGCACTGGTCTGAACAGGACGTGGATTCTTTCTGTAAAGAAGGACGGAAGCCAGATTGTAAATGCTGACGGAGAGCAGGCGTTTTTACGTGTTTTTCCTTACGATGTTGGAACTGCGCACGGAAGCCCGGATGCAAGCGTGAATTCTTCGCTTAAAACATACCAGGGCGGCTGGTGGAATTAAAAATTAAGTTCTTAAGGAAATGAAAATGAAACATGCAAGACCAAATGTTTTGTCCGCAATGAAAAGACTGCTTCTTGTTTTGGCGGCGGTTTTTACGCCTTTGTTTTTTTCAGCGTATCTTACCTCATGTTACGGCTGGCTCCAGGCAAAAGTTCCAATGGAAGGCGGAGGAAAAAAAACAGATCTTTCAGGTCTTTTTGAATATCGCGATGAAAAAATCGTCCTTGAACCGCCCGCCCAGGTTTTTGCAAGCAGGGGAATACATTCTGGAAAAATCGAAGTCAGATGGAGCGAGGTTCAGCACGCCTCGTCATACGTTCTGGAGCGCGCGGTTTCCCGTATGGATTCCGACGGAAAATACAGCGTTCCAGACGAAGAGGAATTTGAAGTTGTTTCAAAGTTCGTGTACGGAACAAAATACGTTGACACTGTGCTTGAAAATCCAGGTTCTGCGGACGTTGAATATTCATACAGATATTATTACAGGGTTTCCGCCGAAAACATGGGAAGCGGACACGCTTCAAGCGATTTTACCGACGTAAATAAAACAGAAACGGAGGGCTGCGGCTACCTTTACGCCGCGCCAAAGGACGCCGTTGCGTGGAAGGGAAAATCCGTTTCAGAAATTCAGTTGACATGGAACGCTTCGCCCGACACTCACAGCTACAACATTTACAGGGGGGAAAACGTTCTTGGAAGCGGAATGGAGCTTGTTTCAACAGTTCCTGCGACCAGAACGGTGTATTCCGATGAAATTTCTTCTTCCGAACAGGGAAGGGAATTTTTCTACAGGGTTTCCGCCGTAAACTCATACGGCTATGAGTCTGCAAAAAGCACGATTGCGATGGGCTATTCGTTAAAGGAGGGCGCGCCCGCCTGTCCTGAAAACGTAAGGGTGGAGGACGGATTTGCAGCAAGCACAACCTCGCTCTGTATAAAATGGGACGAGGTTTCGCCGGAACCTGGAAAAACAGTTTTCTACAATGTATACCGCTCCAATTCAGAATCTTCGGTTGTAAGCCTTGTAAAGGCCCGCATAAATGCGACATCCTACACGGACAAGTCGAACCTTAAAAAAAGCGTTTTCTACTATTATTACGTAATGGCGATTTCGGTGGACGATTCTACAGGCGAGGAGATGAAAAGCGGATTTTCTGAAACAGGTCCTGAAAGTGAAAGCCCTGCTTTCGGATTTCTTTTAAGTCCTCCAACTGTAATGGAAGTTTCAGAAGACGGCGTGTCTTCCGGGGAAAACGTGCGCCTTAAATGGAAGGGCGCGCTTGGCTGCGGCCTTGTTGAAAATCCTTTTGTGTACAACGTGTATTACTCAAATACCCTTACAGGCGCTTTCACACTCATAATGCAGAACGTCGAATCCACCGCGGACGCCGACGGCTTCATCTGTGTTGAAATAAAAAAATACAATTATTACAGGATAAGCACCGTGAACTTCCAGAACCTTGAAAGCGACCTTGGCGCCGTGGCGGCCCCGCATCCAGGAGAGCCAAGAAACGTAAAAGCGTGCAGGAACGTAATTCTTGACTCCGCGTGGAAGCCAAACGCAAACGGAGTGTATCCTGTAAAAATAACATGGGACGCCCCTGAAAACGAACAGCCTTCCGCGTACACGGTCTACCGTTCAAGTTCCGCCGCTACAGGATTCAAGAAGGTTTCAACGGTGTACGACACGTTCTGCGTGGATGAAAACCCTTCTGCAAGGGCGGGCGTTATGTATTATTACAAGGTTGTTTCGCTGAACATACAGAACCAGGGAAGCCATTCAAACAGTCCTGAAACCGACGCGGACTTTCAGTGCAGGGGCTACGGAGCGATAACACGCGACCAGTGGTTCCGCGAATACAACAAGACTGTAAAAAATTCGCTTTCAAAACTAACGCTCATGTACAAGTCAAACGACATGGACAAACTTGGAAGCGAAACTGTAAGGGGAGACCTGAGCGGAACTCTTTCATACACTTCAAAAATCGCGGGGCTTGGCGCGGAAATAAAAATGCCGTACACAAACTACGCGGACTTTTATTGCGGAGAAAACGGCAGGCTTTACATAGGAAGCGCGAATTCCTATGCAGGCGCCGGCGCGTATTCAAAACTTTCCGACGAAGAAAAAAAACGCGCCGTTCTGTATTTTGTCCTGAACGGAAGCACCGACACAAGCTGCAACATGAGCGCGAACGGCTACATGTCAAATTCAGTTGTATGTTCGGGAATGTATCCGGGAAAGGCGGTGTATGACAATCTTAAGATTGTAGGAGGCTCGGCGGGTGGCGGCTACTACATTGTAACCACATACGCTTTGGACGGAACGACCCTTCTTGACGCCGACAGGGTGGACTGGTCCGTTGGAGAGGAAGTTCCTGAATACAATCTTGGCGGCTAGCAATACGGACGCCGCCCGGAGTTTTACAAAACAAAACTGTATGGAAATAGGGGAAAAACATGGATACTGCATCAACAAAAAATCATTGCACGCGTAAAAACGCGGCGACAAGAACCTTTACAGAAAGGGCCGTCGTTCTTGTTTTTGCCGCGGCGTTCCTTGCGGCCTTGCTTGGCTGCTATACGCCTTCGCCGCTGTATGGAACATGGGTAGACAACTCTGGAAACACGATAAGATTCCAGAGCGACGGAAGTTTCAGCGCAAAGGTAAAGACCACTACAGGAACTGAATCCTATCAGGGAACATACGTGGTGAACGACAACGTGCTTGTGTTCGAGATTGAATCTCCGTCATACAACGTGGTTTCGGAATGGGACGTGCGGGGCTCCATGCTCTATCTTGTATGGATAGATTCCGGCGGCGAGTCAGTTTCACTTACGCTGTATCTTTCGTCAAAGTGATTCGCCCTGCGGAAAAGGTTTTAAAAAAAATGAGAAGACTTTCAATTTTGATTCTTGTATTGCTCGCCGCCTCCGGTTCTTTACTGTATGCCCTGGACGGAATTACAGAAAATCCGCGTGTATCGGACGAAACTACGCGTGCGGAAGATGCAGCGCTTCGTGTATCGGTCGGAACGACACTTGTATCGGACGAAAAACCTCGTGTAAAAGTCAAAGCTCCGAGTGTAAAGGACGGAACGCCGCGCGAACCTTACGAAATTCCGCTCGACCCAAAGACAGGCTTTCCCCTCATACAGGAAAAGCCGTTTGCAATATTCAACTACGGATTTTCCTCCGCGATTGTTACACGCGTTGAAAAACAGGAAAAACGCAGCAATTTTGTAAGGCAGAACACCATGCTTGGCGGATATTTTTCAATGCAGTCTGTAAACATGCAGCCGGTGAACAGCGTTTTAAGGCTTTCCGCGTATTATCCTGTATACAGCACGTTCAACGGAATGGAGATGAAGGGCAAACAGAAGCTTGTGGGCGCGCTTGACGTTTTTGCAGGTCCCATGCTTGAAACGGATATGTGGAAATACGTTCAGATAAAGGGTTCGGCGGGGCTGCACTTCATGTACCAGGCGACAGACGAGTTCAGCCTGATTTACCTTGGACTTGGACTTCTTTGTGGAATGGAACTTCCGCTTGCAAGCTGCTGGACCATGCTTGTAGACGGAACCGCAAGCCTTGACTACGCGGGTTTTGGCACGAACAGAAACATACAGCCTTACACCGCCTCGTGGAACTGCCGCGTAGACATTGGCGCAAGATACAGCAGAAAAGCCCGGCACGCGTATTCCTACATAAACAGCCGCAAACGATAGGATTTTGTATTTTCCGCAGAGAATACCAGTATTTTTCTTTTTTTAAAATACTGGTATTTTTTTTGTTAAATATACTATAATTTTTCCCAAATGGCGGAAAGGCGGGCTTTACCTTTACAGTAAAAAATCCGCCTTCATTTCATAAAGTCTGGAATTTCAATCTTGAATTCTGTATTTAAGTTTTTGTGTCGGAATGGAGTTTTAGTCGAAGGGTTTGAAGGTTTTTGGTTCGTTGTATGAAGAAGGCGTTAGCATCTAAGTTTGAGAAATTTGACAATATCCCCGGGGCGGTTCTTGTGTATCGCGCCGACGAGGACGAGGAAATAATCTATTCAAACAGAAATCTCTGGAAACTTTTTGAGTGCATTTCCGAGAAGGAATTTCTTGAGATTACAGGCGGTTCGTTCAAGGGAATGGTTTACGCCGACGATCTTGCCGTTACGGAAGAAAGCATAAGGGCGCAGGTTTCAGTCAAGGGAAACAATTTCGACCACATAATCTACAGGATAAAGACAAAGAACGAAAACATCCTTTACATCGAGGATTACGGTTCACTTGTGGACGATCCCGATTTTGGAAAAGTCTACTACGTGTTCATGGTGATTCCCGACCTGAAGTCCGTTGAAAGTTACATAGAGCCTTTGACGGGTTTTTATTCGCTGCAGCATCTGATTCAGATTCTTGAATACGACAGGAAGAGCGGCGTAAGGGAAGGCTACAGTTCCGACGGCTCAATCGTATATCTGAACATTTCAAAATTCAATCTTTACAACAACGCGTATGGATTCAAGGCGGGAAACGAATGTCTTAAAAAAGTCGCCGCCATAATACGCGAGGTTTTTGGCACAGACAGGGCGACGCGTCATTCAGGCGACAGGTTTGTGCTTTATTATCCTGGCGGCGACGTTCTGGAAAAAATCCGCGAGGTCCACGACAGGATATACCTCATCCAGGACGACTTTAAAATCTGGATGGAGGCGGGCGTGTACCGTGTCGACCTGGAAGAAACCGTGCAGCACGCGTTCGACAAGGCAAAACTTGCGGCGGACAGGATTCGCGACAACGGAACGGAATATTATTTTGTATACACTGGAAAAATAAACGAAGAACTTGAACTTAAAAAATACGTTCAGGACAACATCGACCGGGCGATAGACAGGGGATTCATAAAGGTTTACTACCAGCCTGTAATAAGGACTCTGACGGGAAACCTTACCAGCATGGAGGCTCTTGCAAGGTGGGAGGACCCTGTGTATGGCTTTCTTCCGCCATCAGCGTTCGTTCCCGCCCTTGAGGAGCGAAGCCTTGCATACAAACTTGACTTCCACATACTGAACCAGGTCGCATCTTCCATACGCGCAAGAAAGGACGCGGGGCTTCCAGTTGTACAGGTTTCCATAAATATTTCACGAAAGGATTTTGACGTGGCAGATCCGTTCCGCGCGTTCGAGGACGCGGTGATACGCCACAACATTTCGAGTGACAATCTGTGCGTTGAAATAACGGAATCTGTGATAATGGAAAATCCGCACAAAATCCGCGAGGAAATCAGAAAATTCAGGGATGCGGGCTACGAGGTCTGGATGGACGATTTTGGAAGCGCGTATTCTTCTCTCAACACTCTCAAGGATTTTTCGTTTGACGAGATAAAAATCGACATGGCGTTTCTTCAGGGCTTCAACGAAAAATCAAAGAACATTCTTTCGTCCATCGTTGCAATGGCAAAGTCGCTTGGCGTGCATACGCTCGCCGAGGGAGTTGAAACTGAGGAGCAGGCGGAATTCTTAAGGGAAATCGGCTGCGAAAAAATACAGGGCTATCTGTACGGCCGCCCCCAGACCGAAAAAATGTTCTGGAAAAGCATTGACGAGGCGAACACCGTTCCGGAATCCAAGAAGAACCACATTTTTTACGACGACGCCGGCCACGTGAATTTTATCACGGAAGACTCGTTCGGACTTTTTGAGGAGGACGGCGGCCGCATCAGGGAAATCTTCCTGAACGAAAAATACAGGAAGGTGCTTTCAGACGCGGGACACGCGGAGGCCAGGGCTTCGGAAAAAATACTGAACAGTCCTGTTTCAGGCATAGCAAAAAAAATCCGAAACGCCGCGGTCCTTGCAAGGGAACGTGAGTCCGTGCAGACAATCGACTTTACTGTAAAAGAGCGCGCGTACAGGCTTTCAATACAGGCGATTGCAAAAAGCGTCGATTCATGTATGTTCAAGGCGGTAATCACCGACATTTCGTATTCGGATTCCGACGTTGAAAAACAGTCGCAGGATCTGATTCTTTCAAACCTCATAAACGCGTTCGAGGCCATCTACCTCGTAGACTTTGACACAGAAATTCTTGAAGTGCTTCATTCACTCCATCCAAACGAGGAGGTTGGAATAAGGCACAGGTTTTCCGCTGAAAGCGAACTTATGAAAAGAATTTCAGAACACGTGTTCTGGCAGGACAGGGAACGCTTCATGCTGCTGCAGAATTCAGAATACGTTTCAGATTCTGTAAAAAAAACGGGTCGCGGCAATTTTTCAGAATACTTCAGGTTCAAGCAGTTGGACGGAACGTACGAATGGATGTCTTGCACGATAATTTCAATTCCGGGCTACAACGCGCGAAGGAATCTTCTGTGCCTCAAGTCCGCCATTTCGCTTTTTTCCATAGAAGGTGTAAGCCTTTGTTCGGGAGACGCGTCGTCCATCGAAAAAAAATCGTGCGCGGCGGACGACTGGAAGAGCGACGAAAACCTCTGGAAATCCCTTGTGTCTCAGTCGAACATCAAATTTTTCTGGAAGGACAGACAGAGGCGTTTTGTAGGGGCAAGCAGGTCCTTCCTTGACTATTACGGATTTGAATCCCAGCGGGAAATCCAAAACAGGACGGATGAGGATTTGGGCTGGCACCTGAACGACACTCCGTTCAAGGACGACGAAATTTCTGTTGTGGAGGAGGGAAGGACCTTTGTAAATGTGCATGGAACAAACATAATAAACGGTTCCATACACAACATAGAGGCAACAAAATTTCCGATATACCGTGATGGAAAAATCGCGGGGCTTTTAGGATATTTCATCGACACCACCGAAAAGGAAGGTCTTTATTCCGCAATAAACGAGTCGGTGTTCATGGACCCGGCTACTGGCTTTATGAACGCGCGGGGCTTTCTTGTTTCAACGCAGGACTTTGAGGACAACTACAAGTTGAACAAGGAAAACTACGCCATAGGAATGATAGACATTTCCACTATGAACGGAATATACAGTACGTATGGACTGGAATTTTCCGAAAAACTTGCAAAACTTGTAGCGGACAGGATAAAGAAATTCTTTGACAGGAGCACTGTTTTTGCAAGGCTTCAGACAGGACGGTTCGCCCTTTGCACAAAGACTGTAAAGGACATTGACTCAATGCGTTCGACTCTTGAGGACTGCGTGGCTGAAATCCGCGGAATCAAGGAATTTGACGGGCGCAAGTTCACGCTGAACGCAACGCACGGAGAGGCGCTTGGATCAGAGTCCAACTCCGCGCTGAAGGTTGTTGAACTCATGGTCAGCCGCATGACCGAACTTAAAAAGAAGAACTGGAATCTTTCCGTACAGGAACTTCAACTTCGCATCGAAGACCTCAAGGTGTTCTTTGACAGCGTGCGTCTTGTTGACGTACAGACGCGCGAACTTTTAAACATGACGAACGACGGAACTTTTGAAGCCTGCGAGGGAACCTGCTGTTCAATCTGGGGAAGAAAGGAACGCTGCGCAAACTGCACTTCAACAAAGGCGCTTTCTACAATGGGAAAGGCGTCAAAGTTTGAATTTTTGAACAACGACGTGTATTTTGTGCTTTCCCATTACGTGAACGTGGCGGGAAAACCATACGCAATGGAGGCCATAACAAAGGTAAGCGATTCTCCTTACACTCTGACGGGCGAAAAACACAACCTCTTTGAAAAACTTTCCCGGTACAGGAAGGAGGTTTACACGGATTCACTTACAGGAATACGCAACAGAAAATACTACGACGAGCAGGTTTCGGAACTTGTATGCGACGGAGTTGCCTTCGTGGATCTTGACAAGTTCAAGTCCATAAACGACACGTACGGACACAGGGTTGGCGACATAGTGCTTAAAAAGGTCGCGTCCGCATTGAAGGAAAGCATACGCGGAACAGACGTTGTGTGCAGGTACGGTGGAGACGAATTTGTAGTGTGCTTCTGGGACATGACGAGCGACGTGTTCTCAAAACGTCTTACAGAGATGAAGGCGAACATTGACAGGATTCGCTACGGAAACCAAGACGAACACAAAATTTCTGCGAGCGTTGGAGGATTTTACGGACCTGGAAAGGCGGACAGCCTTGTGATAAAGGCGGACGAGATTCTGTACGAGGCAAAAAAATCCGACGGACTTATAATAGAACGCCAGAAATCCTGAGCGTTTTAGGTTGTTTTTTATTTTTTCCGTACTATAATTACTCAATAATCCAATGGAGGTTTTTTTATGAACAAGGAAATATCTGTAATGCTGAACGAGCAGATAAACAGGGAGATGTTTTCCGCATATCTTTATCTTGCAATTTCAAGTTACTATGAGGAAAAGGGACTGGACGGATTTTCGAACTGGTTTGAAATTCAGGCAAAGGAAGAGATGGACCACGCTATGAAATTCTACCGATACATGCACGACAATGGTCTTGCAGTTGAACTCAAGCAGATTGCACAGCCGGACGCTTCGTTCAAGAATCTTGTTGAACCGCTTGACGCCAGCCTTTCGCACGAAAAATTCATTACAGGTTCGATAAACGGCATTTACACGGCCGCGCAGAACGCCGGCGACTACAGGACTATGCAGTTTTTGGCATGGTTTGTAGCGGAACAGGGCGAAGAAGAAAAAAACGCCGGCGACCTCATCACAAGGATGAAACTTTTTGGAGAGGACTCAAGAAGCCTCTATATGCTCAATTCGGAACTCAAGGGAAGGACGTATACACCTCCCGCCGCCGAATAAAACAGACTGGGTGGATTATTTTATGGAAGCGAATATCGAAAAAATTGAATGGAGCGATTCTTATCTTCTGGGCGTGCAGGAAATCGACCTTCAGCACAAAAAACTCCTTGCGATTGCAAATGAACTTTACGACGTTGTGTGCGGCGACGAGGACGACTACAGGATGAAGATGCCGATTGTGCTCAAAAAACTTTCGGACTACACCGTGTATCATTTTTCGTCGGAGGAGCAGCTGCAAAAAAGGATTGGCTATACAGGTCTTGAATCCCACAAGAACGCCCACGATTTTTTCATAAAGGAAGTGAATTTTCAGATACGGAAACTTTCTTCTGAAAGCCGTGTGAACGTACTTAATTTTTACAAGTACATCGCAGGCTGGGTCTTGAACCACATCGCCAAGGCGGACAAACTCTGGGCGAACTTTATGAACAGCAACTAGATTTCATCTGCACACAACCAACACAAGGAGCATTTTTATGGACAACAAGGCCCTTTACAACATCTCGTACGGCGTTTTTCTTCTTGGTTCAAGGGACGGAGAAAAAATCAACGCGTGCATAACAAACACCTGCATGCAGGTGGCCGCGAATCCTACAAGGCTTGCCATAACAAGCATAAACCAGAACCTTACCTGCGAGATGATAAAAAAATCCGGGGTTTTCTGCCTTTCCATACTGGATTCAAAAACTTCGTTCGACTTCATAAAACGTTTCGGCTACCAGTCGGGGCGCAACGCCGACAAGTTCGAGGGGCAGGAACACCTTCTTGACATGAACGGCTGTCCGTACACCACGGAATCTACCTGTTCGGTGATTTCGTGCAGGGTCGTTTCAAGCGAGGACCTCGGCTCCCACACGCTTTTCATCGCGGAGATAGACGACGCTTCAATCGTAGGAAAAGGCGAGCCGCTCACATACGCGTATTATCAGGACAGGATAAAGCCAAAACCCCAGGAAAAACCAAAGGGAAAGATAATAGGCTGGCGATGTAAAATCTGCGGCTACGAGCACATGGAAAGCACGCTTCCAGACGACTTTGAGTGTCCTCTCTGCGGACATCCAGCCGAAGACTTTGAACCGATATACGAATCTTAAATTGCACAAGGACGGATTTTATGAAGATTGCTTTTTACGACACAAGGTCGTACGACAAGAACGCCTTTACAAAGGAAAACGAAAAGTTCAACTTTGACATAGACTATTTTGACTTCAAACTGAACGAAACAACGGTCATAACGTCAAAGGGATACGACGCGGTGTGCGTATTTGTGAACGACGTGATTGATTCCACCGTAATTTCAATTCTCAAGCAGAACGGAGTGAAAATCATCGTGCTCAGGTGCGCGGGATTCAACAACGTTGACCTTGAGGCGGCGCGAAAAACGGACATAAAGATTGTAAGGGTTCCCGCCTATTCTCCACACGCCGTTGCGGAACACGCGCTCGCGCTCCTGCTTTCTTTGACCCGACACATTCCACACGCGTATCAGAGGACAAAGACTCTGAACTTCAGCATAGAAGGTCTTACAGGCCGCGACCTTTACGGACTGAAGGCCGGAATTCTTGGAACCGGAAAAATCGGACGCATAATGGCGGACATCCTTAACGGACTTGGAATGAAGATAATATGCTACGATCCATTTCCAGACGCAGGCTGGGCGCAGGAAAAGGGCTACTCATACGTAAGCCTTGAAACCCTCTTCAAGGAAAGCGACGTCCTTACGCTGCACTGTCCTTTGACTCCGGAAACGAACCACATCGTGAACCACGACAACATGAAGATGATGAAAAGCGACGCTGTAATCGTGAACACTGGACGCGGAGCATTGATTGACACAAAGGCGCTTGTGCACGCGCTTAAGCACAGGCACATAGGAGGCGCGGCTCTTGACGTTTACGAGGAAGAAAGCGCGTTCTTCTTTAACGACCATTCAACCGAGGTCATAACGGACGACGTTCTTGCCAGGCTTCTTACATTTCCGAACGTTCTTGTTACGGGACACCAGGCGTTCCTTACAACAACCGCGCTTTCCAACATAGCGGAAGTTTCACTTGGAAACGTAAGGGATTTCATGGACGGAAAACCGCTTGTAAACGAAGTCAAGGTTGACTAGAATTGTGGCATCACACACTGCATAGGAGCAAAAAATGGACATAAAGGGCACTAAGTCTGAAAAAAATCTGTGGGCGGCATTCATAGGCGAATCACAGGCAAGGAACAAGTACACATACTTTGCGGCGATAGCACGAAAAGAAGGCAACGAACAGATTGCCAGGGTGTTCGAGGCGACCGCCAACAACGAAAAGGAACACGCAAAACTCTGGTTCAATGAACTTGGAGAACTTTCTGGAACAACGTCGGACAATCTGGAAACCGCGGCGAACGGCGAAAACTACGAGTGGACGGATATGTACGACACTTTTGCGCGTGAGGCCGATGAAGAAGGTCTTGTAGAACTTGCAAAGAAATTCAGGGCGATTGCTGCGGTTGAAAAAAGACACGAGGAGCGATTCCGAAACCTTTTGAAGAACGGAGCGACGGCAAGGCAGCTGAAGAACAGTTCCGTAAAGGTGTGGGAATGCAGGAAGTGCGGACACATCGTTACAGGCGCGGAAGAACCAAAATACTGTTCAGTGTGCGACCAGTACGACGTATACTTTGAGGTGCAGGACGACAATTACGACCTGAACCTTTCATGGGGCGACTAGACTTTACGCGCGGGATTTTTCGCGCGGGCTTGACTAAAACCAACTGAATTTATAAAATGCAACCATGTTGCAAAAGTTATCTGACGCAATGCAGGTAAAAACATTGACCGCCGTGTTTTTCCTGTGCATGGTTGTTTTTTCGGTTTCTTTCGAAGCGGTTGAACCGTGCCACGAATGTTCTGGAACGGGCTGTGCCGTATGCACGGTCGTCCAGATTGTAAGGGGCGCGTTCGGTCTGCTTGGGCTTTTTCTTTTACGCGCGGAGATTTCCTTCGAAAAAAGAACCATGCCCGCGGCGGACGTTTTATCTGTAAAAAATCAATTTAAAGCAACAAAATCTCTTGTATCTCAGAAAATCCGCATGAACGATTGACGTAAAACTTTGCCCGCGGCCATGTGCGGCGCAAAAATCGGAGGGAATGAAAATCGTTTTTTTATGGAAACAGACATGAAGAAGATAATTAAATTTTTGGTTATGGCGGCTCTTGCCGTATGTTCTGCCGCGGGTTTTGCGGCGGAAAAAAAGTCTATTGTATGCACCGCATTTTCGCAGTACGACTGGGTTATGAATGTTCTTGGCGACAGGGCGGCGGATTTTGATGTCGTGTATTTGCAGGACAGGGGCGCGGACCTTCACAGTTATCAGCCGAGCGTCCAGGACATGGCGAAAATTTATGAAAGCGACCTTTTTGTATATGTAGGCGGCGAAAGCGACGGCTGGGTTTCAAAGGTCCTTAAAAACGCAAAGGGCGGTCTTAGGACTGTAAACATGATGGAAGTTCTTGAAGGCAGGGTGTTCGCCGAAGAACTTGTGGAGGGAATGCAGAAGGGCGAACACCACCACGGCGGACATGAGGCGCACCACCACCACGAACACGACGAGAAGGCGCAGAGGATTTTCAAGGGCTATTTTGACGACTCTGAAATACAGGACAGAAGCCTTTCTGACTGGGCGGGCGAATGGAAGTCCGTGTATCCCTATCTTTTGGACGGAAGCCTTGACGAGGTTATGGAAGCAAAGGCTGAGCATGGCGAAAAAACCGCGGAAGAATACAGGGAGTATTACAGAAATGGATATGAAACCGACGTTGAAAAAATTGTAATAAAGGGAAACAAATTTTATTTTTACAGGAACGGAAAAGTCCTTTCCTCAAAATACAGGTATCGCGGCTACAAGATTTACAACTATCCAAAGGGAAACCGCGGAGTGCGTTTCTTTTTTGAGGCGACCGATTTGAAGGGCGGCGCGCCACGTTTCATTCAGTTCAGCGACCACTGTATATCGCCTGCAAAATCCGGTCATTTCCATCTTTATTTTGGAGACGAAAGTTTTGAGGCTCTGTCGGCGCAGATGGAAAAATGGCCTACGTATTATCCCGCGGACTTTGACGCCGACGACATTGTGTGCGATATGCTTGAACATTCAGGAATTTCAAAAAGCCACCACCACGGACACGAACACGAGCACGAGTGCGAAGAACATTGCGATGAACACGGAGAGCATGATGAAATTGAATACGACGAACACGTATGGCTTTCTTTGAGGAACGCAGTTTTGATTGTAGAAAAAATTTCCGAGGCAGTGCAGGCGATTGACGCAAAAAACGCCGCAGTGTACAGGCAGAACTCAAGCCTTTATGCCGCGGACCTTATGGCGCTCGACACGGAATATTCAAGGGCGGTTGAATCCGCAAAGGTTCGCACAGTTCTTTTTGCGGACAGGTTTCCGTTCCGCTATCTTGCCTCCGACTACGGACTTTCGTATTACGCGGCTTTTGCAGGATGCAGCGCGGACTCCGAGGCGAGTTTTGAAACGCTTGCGTTCCTTTCAAAGAAGGTTGACGAACTGGGGCTTGGAACAATACTGACGATTGAAAAATCCGACGGAAGGCTTGCGTCCACCGTAAAGGCGACAACAAAAAGGAAAAACCAAAAGGTTCTTGCAATGGATTCCCTGCAGTCCGTGAGCAAAAAAGAGGCGGCAAAGGGAAAAACCTACCTTGGCACGATGAGGCAGAATCTTGAGGTGTTAAGGCAGGCGTTGAATTAACGATTTATGCGGCGAGTTTGCTCCGCAAACTCGCCGTACAAATCACGAAAGTGATTTGTGCCTCATCCTGAGTGAAGCGAAGGATCTCCCTTGCGCAGGCGAAACGAAATATCCACTGCACTGCGGAAAAGAGATTCTTCGCTGCACTTCGTTCCGCTCAACATGACTGTCACACTGAGCAACGCGAAGTGTCTACTCCAACACGCCGAACAGATGTTTCGCTACGCTCAACATGACTGTCTCCCCTGCGCAGTGATAAATATCCACCGCAAAAAAAACGGCTGGGGCTTGCCTTTAAACGCTCTTTCTTGATATGCTTCAAAAATCCTGTGTATCCTGGAGAGATGTATGCAAGAAGAAAAAGTCCTTCGGATTTTAAAAGTTGTCGCAATTTTTTATGTCGTAAATCTTATTGCCTACAATTTTAAAAGAATTGATATTCTTGCGGAAAGGTTCTCTATGAATCTTTCGATAGTATCCATGATGGAAGTTTTGGTAACGTTACTTGCCATCACTCTTCTTGTATGCGTTTTCTTATTTAAGAAACTAATTTTTCTTTCTGTCGTTGCTTTCTTGCATAGCATTTTTATTTCTGTGATCGATGGTCAGAATCTTGTATGGATATTTCTATATTTTTTTGGAGTATCTGTTCTTGTAGTCAACGGATTCTTTTCTGCATCAAGAAAAATCAAGATCTTTGTTTTTTCCGTTCTGTTAATTTTGCTTCTCTTGGCTGATCTTAGATTTGGGATAGCGACTATATACAATATTCTTGTTTCAAAAATAATGTGTGCTGTGGTTTGTTTTTTGATAGTATATATTTTGGACTATTATGTGGGAATTGCCGGGGCAGGACTTTCCGAAAAAATAATAAACATTTCTGATGTAGATGGACTTTCGAAACGCGATGCGGAGTGGCTTTCTCTGGTATGTGCCGATGAAAAGTATGAGACAATTGCAAAAACTTATGGAATGTCGTTAGGATCTGTAAAAAACCGAAT
>JBHAFG010000010.1:0-31100 GCA_041855945.1 Treponema sp.
ATATGTCTTTGTTACTCATAGCAGGACTCCTGATAAAAATTGCATTATTATAACAGATTCTATCATATAGACAAAACCTTTTTTTTTCAACGAGTTGCGGATAAAACCTCAGGGCTTGCGTCCGTGCCTGTTGCAGCTTCCGCATCCGTTTATTATCACGTGCGGCTTTCCGCTTTTCGTCTTGTTGAACATTCTTGAAACAAGGTAGCCGTCGGAAGAAACCTCTTTGCGGCAGACAGGACATCTCCTTGAAACTCCCGGACGTTCGGAAGGATAGCAGTTGGAGCATCCGTACACGTAGCACAGCTGGTCGTCAGACTTTCCCGCCTTTCCGAACACCTTGGAAACAAGGTTCTGCCCCGAAAGGAGCGGACTTGAACACAGCGGGCAGTTTGCAAAGGACTGATGTCCGCCCTCCTCCCCTGCGTTTTTTCTTTTTGAGGTGTAAAACTGCCTTTTTATATGGAAGAGTGCGATTATTATTACAACCGCGGCCAACGCGCCAAAAACAAGTTCCATCTATGAAAGACTCCGTAAAATCCAGATACAGCGAAACTAAAGGTCCGCAAAGTTGTATGGAGTTTCCTGATACACGTAATAGTTCAGCCAGTTGCTGAAAAGAAGATGGGCGGTGCTCCTCCAGTACGACGCAGGCTCAAGCGAGGCGTTGTTGTTTGGAAAATAGTTTCGCGGAAGGTTTATGTTCAAGCCCTTCTGCCTGTCCCTCCAGTATTCGTTTGCCAGGGTGTCCGTGTCGTATTCAAGATGCCCCGTCATGAAGATTTCACGGTTGTCGGAAGACTTTACAAGGGTAACTCCGGCGTCAGGCGACTTTGCAAGAATCACAAGTTCAGGACGCTTCAGAACATCCTCCTCGTATACAGTCGTGTGCCTTGACTGGGGAATGGGAAAAACGTCGTCAAAACCGCGCATGAGCGGCTCGTTCTGGCAGGCTTCCGTCCTGTAGTTCATAAAAATTCCAAAGAGTTTGTTGTCGACAGGATTTTTTGGAACTCCGTGTCCGTGGTACAGACCCGCGAACGCGCCCCAGCACAGGTACAGCGTTGAAAACACGTTTTCCTTTGCATAGTCCATTATCTCGCAGAGTTCCTTCCAGTAGTCCACGTTCTCAAAAGGAATCTGTTCCACGGGAGCGCCTGTAATTATCATTCCATCGTAGCGGTGCTTGAAAATCTCGCTGGAAGGTATGTAGAATTTTTCAAGATATTCCATGCCGGTGTTCCTGTACTCGTGGTTTTCCATGCGCACAAGAGAAATTTCAACCTGCAGGGGGCTGTTTGCAAGAAGCCGCAGAATCTGGGTTTCCGTGGTTTCCTTTGTCGGCATGAGGTTTACAATGGCTACCTTCAATGGCCTTATGTCCTGGGTCTGGGCGCGCTTTTCCGTAATCACAAAAACGTGTTCGTTCTGCAATATTGAGGCGGCCGGCAAGTCTGATCTGATTTTTATAGGCATAGCCATAATATAGCAAAGAAAAGTCCTATTTGCTATACTTTGGGCATGGCAAATCAGAATCGAAAGGCGGCCGTAAAAAAACTCAGGCTGCTTTCCTACAACCAGAAAATCGACGTGAACGTGTTCCGAAGAAAAATCGAGGAAGAATACAGGACCGTGTTCCTTCCCAACCGGACTGAAAAATCAGAAAAAAACTTTGGCGGCGTTCCATGCGACCTCCTGACCCCGGAGATACACGCCTCGAAGCGAATTCTTTTTTACGTGCATGGCGGCTCTTTCACAGGAGGCTCGCGCGCGTCCTACAGGGGATTCGCCTCCACGCTCGCGACAAAAGCATATTCAAGGGTTGTCGTTCCAGAATACAGGCTCGCGCCATCACACCCTTTTCCCGCCGCGATAGACGACGTGCAGGCGGCGTTCAGGGCCATGTTCACAGAGGAGCAGATTTCACGTAGCCTTGAGGCAAGAAAAAACATGGCGGCGCAGGAAGAAAGCGCGGCTGAAACAGAACCAGAGATAATAGTCGCGGCGGACGGAGCGGGGGCAAGCATAGCCTGCGCGATGATTTTCAACCTGAGGGAACGTTATAAAAAATGCATAAAAAAAATCATACTGTTTTCACCGTGGCTTGACATATCGGAGGACTCGCCCCTCAAGACTGGAAAAAAGATTTCAGACGAGGTTCTTTCAGGCGAAGTGCTTTCAAAAAGTTCGGAGGCGTACAGCTACGCGTCAAACCTTTCAAATCCGCTTATTTCACCGATGTACGCAAGCCGTGAACTGCTGCAGGATTTTCCTTCCACATACATACAGGTCGGCGAAAAGGAAATACTCCTTGGAGACGTAGAGGAATTTGCAAACCAGCTGAAAGAAGCCGGCCGCGACTGCGCCGTTACAGTATGGCCCGACATGATGCACCTTTTTCAACTCGCGGACGAATATCTTGAGGAGGCGCACGAGGCGATGGACAGGGTGTCATACATAATAGCGACGGGAATGGAATCAAAGCAGAACGAAAAGACAATTTCAGTACACAACAAGCCAAAACTTGAGAACAGCCTCAAGTCGGAGGCGTAGTCTTTTTTACGGAGGGCATGAATGGAACTTCTTTCACCGGCGGGAAACGTCGAAAAACTTTACTACGCCTACGCATACGGAGCGGACGCGGCTTACATAGGACTTAAAAAATTCTCTCTCAGGGTCAAGGCGGACAACTTCTACGACGACGAATACAAAAAAGTCATCGAACTCAAAGAACAGTTTCCAGGAAAAAAACTCCACTGCGCCCTGAACATAGCGTTCCACAACTCCGACATAGAAAACCTCAAGGCGAACCTGGACTACTTCAAGGCGTATCCTATAGACGCGTTCATCGTGCAGGACATTGGAATCGTTCCACTGCTTCAAGAGAATTTTCCGTCCGCCGCGCTGCACCTTAGCACCCAGGCCTCATGCGTGAACAGCGAGGCGGTAAAGATGTACAGGTCGCTTGGATTTTCACGCGTGGTGCTTGGAAGGGAGGCATCCCTCAAGGAAATAAGGGAAATAAAGGACGCCGTTCCCGACATGGAACTTGAGGCGTTCTGTCATGGAGCGATGTGCATAGCCTACTCCGGACGCTGCCTTTTAAGCACATACCTTACAGGACGGAGCGCGCAGGCGGGAGCGTGCAGCCACACCTGCAGGTGGGATTTTGACGTTCTTGCAGACCCGGGCAGGGCGAAAACCCTTGCGGAAAGCGGAGCGTTCGTGCTGAGGGAGCGTAAACGCCCCGACGAATTCCTTCCTGTATACGAAGGAGACGACTTCACCGCCATACTTTCAAGCAAAGACCTGAGGATGATAGAACACCTTAAGGAAATGAAGGATGCGGGACTTGATTCCATAAAAATCGAGGGAAGGATGAAAAGCGTGTACTACGTGGCCCTTGTAACACGCGCATACAGAAAGGCCTTGGACGCGCTGTACGGAAAGATAAGCGCGGAAGAAGCAAAGCCGTTCATCGACGAACTTGAAAACGTAAGCCACAGGGAAAGCGGAACCGGGTTCTACTTCAGCAGGTCCGAGGCGAACAAAACCACCACGGGAGCGACCGACTCAAGGTACATTCTTGCGGCTGAGGTTCAGGACGAACTTTCAGACGAAGAAAAAAAATCCGTCATTGATGCAGGAAGGCTTTTCAAGGAATCAATGCAGAAAGAACTCGACGGAATGCACCCAATGGCAAGGGAAGCCCGCCTCAAAGACTTTCAGGAACACCCGGAAAAAAATCCTCCTCGTGCAGAACAGAAGGACGGCTGGCGCATGTACAGGATAAAGAGCCTGAACATGATTCGCGAGGGCGACGGAATCGAGTTCATCTCGCCGGACAAAGTTTCACATAAGTCGAGCGAAGGCTGGAAGATGCTGAACCCCGAAGACGGAACTGTACGGACATGGGTATGCGACGGACACGAATGTGTCCTTTACACCGACCAGGAACTGCAAAAAGGAACACTTATAAGAATCCCGGACCCTGACTACAGGGAAGGAATCATAAGGGATACAGGCAGATAGTTTATGAAAAAAAAATTGTTTACAATGCTTGCGGCCGCCGCTCTTTCAGCCGCCATGAAGCCTCCCGCGCTTTTTGCCGAGACAGAAAAAAACGGAACTTCCGAATGTACGTGCAAAAAAGAACTGTCGATGAAATTCCAGAACGGAATGAACATTGAGACCGGGACCGCGGAAGAACCGTTCAGCTACGCGTCGGACTTTCTTTTTCAGATCGAAAGAAAAAGTTTTTCAGCCTCAACGGGAATAAAAATGTCGGGAGAGGCTCTGCACTCGACCCTCACGGCGGAATTCCTTCCAGAAATAACTCAGCGCCTCTCCTTTGGACCTGCAATGACGGTCCACTACCAGAACTACTACAGATATTTTTCAGAATTCGATTTTCTTGCAGGAATGGTATTCAGGCACGACACCCGGCACCATTTTTCAACACGGCTTTCCGTAATGTATTTGAGGAAGGGCGCGAAAATCAAAATTGACGACGGACGGCTTCCGTGGCTGTACAACAACAACATGGCGATGGGATTTTCAGTAGAGGTGCGTCCATGCAGCATAATCACGCTGAACCTTGACCTCGCCTCATATTCGTACTACAGATACATGCTGTTCCTAGCGCCTGACATATCGCTCAAAATTTCCCTCAGGGCGACTGAAAATTTTTCTGTTGGAATACAGTCTGAAATCCAGTACGTGGATATGTTCACCCTCAGCGCGAATTTCAACTGGATTGGACTTCGCACCTTTGTGAACGTGGAGCTGTAAAAAATGAAGAAAAACACATTCATCGCGGCGCTGATTTTTTCATCCCTGGCATTTGCATCGTGCGGATATGGACTTGACGAATTTCTTTACAGGGCGAACGCCGTTTCGGCAAGGGCGGCGGAACTTTACAAGATTCCTGAACCCCAGGTTCCAAAAGTTCCATCGGACGGAAAATATTCAATCCTGGTCATAACGGACGTGCATTTTGGGGCGGAAAGCGAAGAAAAAAAACGCATGGACTCAGACTTTCTTCTTGAAATATCGGAGCTCTCCGAAAAACCGCTTTTCGCCGTATGCCTTGGAGACGTGGCGGAACGCGGTCTTGAAAAAGAATTCGTAGCATACGACAACGAAATAATAAAAAAACTTTCCGCGATGGGAATAAAGACGTTCAATGTGGTGGGAAACCACGACCTTTACAACTCCGGCTGGAGATGGTACTCAAAATACACCTATCCGTACACATCGTTCTACCACTTCAACTGCGGAATTTTCAGCTGCTACTTCATAGATTCGGCGGGAATGACGCTTGGAAACAACCAGTTCCGCGCGCTTGAAAAGGCGTTCAGGGGCGATCCGAATCCAAAATTCGTATTCACACACATTCCGATATACTGCAACGATGAATTTTACTTTTCAATGCAGAACACAACAGAACGGAACAAGATAATAGCCCTGTTCTCAAAGAACGACGTCCGAGCCCTGTGCTGCGGCCACATACACGACGAAACTGTAAGTTATCCTGGAAAATTCACGGAATACACATTCGGAGGATACTTCGCGCACAGGGCGTGGGCGCTGCTGCACGTGGACGAAAAAAGCGAGTCGTTCTCGGTTGAACTCAGGCGAATCAAGGACCACCACTGACATCCGGGTCTGCATCCCACTGCACGTCAACCCTGCGTCTTTCCAAATCCTGAATCCTCTGGTATGTAAGGCAGTCCGCCCTGTGGACTGTGATTCCCCGGTTTTTTGACACGTAGCCCGCTATGGGGTCTGGATATTTTGGAGAACAGCACTTTGCGAACGTTATGAACACGTTGGACGTGTTTTCAATCTTCACTTTTTTAACGTCTGGAACAGCAGTGCGGTTCGGATCAAAGCCCCGTCCCTTCCTGTGGGCGCGTTTTTCAGACTGGACCGCCTGCATTTCCCTTGAATGAACAGGATTTTCCGCCTCGATTTTTGAAGAATCCCTGTCCGAGAACGTCCTGTCGTTCGCAGAAAGCCATGCGTGTATTTTCTGATGGGCCTTTGACGTGCGAACGATTTTTAACTGGGCCTGAGTAGGATGCGCCTGCGGATTTGTCAGAATCTCTATAATCTGAGTGTTCTGCAGCGGTTTTGAAAGCGGAATTATCTTTCCGTCGGCCTTTGCCCCGACAATTTTTTCACCAATCGCCGAATGTACAGAATATGCAAAATCTATCGCCGTAGAGCCTATGGGAAGCTTCTTTACATCTCCCTTTGGAGTGAATACAACTATGTCCTCGGAAAGAAGTTCGTTCTTGTAGTTCTGGAACACCTCGCGGTCGGCTGACTCCTTTATCTTTGACAGCCTGTTGAAAATTTCAAGGCTGTTCACGTCCACAAGGTCGCGGTTCATTCCCTTCTTGTAAAGCCAGTGCGACGCGACTCCGTGTTCTGCAAATTCATGCATTTTTTCAGTGCGTATCTGAATTTCAAGGGGGCGTCCCTGGCACATGACCGTAGTATGGAGCGACTGGTAGCCGTTTGACTTTGGCATTGCGATGTAGTCCTTGAACCTCCCCTCAAGAGGCTTCCAGAGTCCATGCACTATTCCAACAAGGGCGTAGCAGTCGTTCCTGTGCTGGCATATAAGACGCAGGGCAAGTATGTCGTAAAGTTCTCCAGGCTCCTTGTTGCGCTTCCTCATCTTCTGATAGATTGAATAAAAATGTTTCGCGCGGCTTGTAATTTCAACCTGGATTCCGTGCAGGGCGGCCTCGTCCGCTATGGTTTTTACAGCCGCGTCAAGATACGCGGCGCGCTCGTCTTTTTTCTGGGCGATAACGTCCTTTATCTGTCTGAACGCCGCGGGATTCGTGTATTTAAGGCTCAAATCCTCGAACTCATTTTTTGCGCTCTGCATTCCAAGCCTGTCGGCAAGCGGCGCCCAGATGTCTATGACCTCCGCGGCAAGCGCCTTTTGAATCTGTGGTTCAAGTTTCTTTATGTTCCTGATTCTGTCAAGCCTGTCGGAAAGTTTCAGGAAGATTATCCTCACATCGTCCGACATGGCAAAAAGCATCTTGCGTACGGCGTCCGCCTGCAGGAGGGTCTTTGTGTTTCCTACGGAAAGATGCGTGAATTTCGTCGCGCCGAACACAATCTTTGCGACATCTCCGCCAAAAATCTCCCTTATGCGGGATTCTTCGATTTTTAAAAGCGGCATCCCGTGAAGAATTCCTGAAACCACCGTGTCAACGTCAAAGCCGCCCTCGGCAAGAATGAAAGCAAGCCTAAGAGGATGCACGTAATACGGCTCTCCGGAAGGACTCTGCTCGGCGGCTGAAACCTCATTCAAAAAATTCCACGCGCGGAGTATTTTTTTCCTGTCGTCGCCGTCATACAGCGGAAACCTTTCAAAAAATTCCGCTATGAGCGACTCCCTGTCGTTAATGTCCGATTTAAATACTGATACCTGACTCAAACCACCGCCCCCCGTTTAAAATCAAGTGGATGTCACGCAGTTCCGGCCTTCTAAAGACGCGCCGCGTCAAAACGGCGCCGGAATTCAGCGGTTGGAGCCGCCGTTTGCAAATATCAACTCCGAATGTGGAAGACTTTCTATCCAACGGCAGAAAGTGTGCCATTCGTCAAGCCTGTGTCCCTTACGTGTAAAATATATTCCCTGCAGAACCTGATAGTTCAGAATCATCGTGGACCTCTGGTTCAGGCTTGCAGGAAGAAGCTGAATCATCTGCCACCAGTCTGACTTGTCCTTTCCGGCGTTGTATCTGTTTCGGGCATCGTTCAGAGTTCCAATCAGAACGTCAAGGGTTTCAAGCGATTTTTTGTCAAGATGCTCGCAGCTGAAGTCCTCCCTTGTAAATTCCTTGGACTGGACCTTGTGCATTGTTGAACAGCTGTTTCTTACAGTACCCACCTTGTATGTGTCCATCTCCGCCCACCAGTAGCGCGGAGCCGTAACGTCAAAACTGACTGTTATGTAACGAAGGAATTTCGCGTGGCTAGGACCGGCCTTTGAAAGTTTTTTCATGAGTTCAAGATCCGCGTCTCCGACAATGTATTTTCCGTCCGCCGCGTACCTGCTGTCGCTTTTATCCCAACTGTTGAAAGAGTTGCGCATTCCGCGTATCGCAGCCTCCCAGCCGTAAACCTCGTCTTTTTCTATAGATAGCATTAAGTTTTCTCCAAAGATGTACTATTTGTCACCTGAGTTTTCTATCTCGCCGCTTATGTCGTCAATCACCTCTACAGGCGAATGGCCAAGCGGACGGTTCTTCCACGCGTAAAACACATAAAGTCCGCCCACCAGAGCCATTACAAGCCCCGAAATTCTAAGAATCGCGGTTCCTATCTTTGCCGCAGGCACAAGGAAAAGAACGAACGCCGCGACGATGGAAATCAGGGATTCAAGGATGTACTGCTTCCTGTCAATCTCGCTGTCGCGTATCTTTCCCATTGCAAAAAGTTCAAGAGCCGCGCTTGCGATAAGATACACCGCAAGGATGTACAGCACGATAGTCCATATTGACTCAACCACGCGCATGAACCTGAGCGGAAGGAAGAAGGCCAGAAGCCCTATCACAAGGCTCAACATCCCCCTGCATATAATCGTGAACTGGAACGACGAATCGGGAACCAGTTTCCTTGTATACATCAGATTGTAGATTCCATTGGCAATCGCCTCTATTCCAAGAAGGATTACGATTGCCTTCACGCACTGCCTTGGGACCGTCAAAAGAAGAAGCCCTACAAGGGTAATAAGTATTCCGACAAAAAAGTTGCTTTTTTTCATATCTCACCTCGAACTCGAGGCGATTATACAATATTTGTGGCGTAAAAGACAATGATTTGAAGTGAAAGTTAAATAAAAAGAGGCCAGATAATCCCCGGCACATACAAAGGCTTCATACCGCTGCTTCGTTCCCGACCTGACGGATTTTTGAAGATTGCATTGCGAGGCATCTGACCTCAAGCGGAAAGATGGGGATTCGAACCCCAGGTAGCATTGCTGCTACGCATCCCTTCCAAGGATGTACCTTAAACCACTCGGACATCTTTCCAAAATTTGTGCGGACACAAAAAAAGCCCATCTTCTGACGAGCCCAAGGAAGTGAGACTGACACGATTCGAACGTGCGACCCCCACCTCCGCAGGGTGGTGCTCTAATCCAGCTGAGCTACAATCTCATACACTATCAATAACAGCAAGAACTGTTGGGTATCGGAGGCGACAGGAGTTGAACCTGCCCAGCCCTTTCGGAACTGACGGATTAGCAATCCGTTGTATTACCGCTCTACCACACCTCCAGCTAAATCGGAGCGAGAGGGATTCGAACCCCCGGACCCGTGAAGATCAACGGTTTTCAAGACCGCCCCAGTACGACCGCTTTGGTATCGCTCCAAATGAAGTATTAGTAATATACTGATTTGAAAGTCCGCTGTCAATATAAAAAAGGCGAAATCTTCAATCTTTTTTTTGAAAAGAAACCGAAGATTCCGCCCAACATTCAAGCGTTCCTGCAAAATTTAGAACCGCCGTAACGACGTCATACCTTGAACTGGTCTATCTGCACGCTCATGTCGGCTATGGGCGACTGAACCCTGCGTGAAATTTCATCAAGAGATGAGCCCGACTGGTTTATCTTCTTTGCGCCAATGGACATCTCATCCATGCTCTGACGCATATAGTTTGTAACGTCCTGAAGGTTTTTCACCTCGTCAAGAATGGAACGGCTTTCCTCGGACATCTCCCTGCTTGCTGAACGAACCTCAACAGTGCTGCTGTTCATAAGGCTCAAGGCCTGGCTTATCTGCTTGGAGCCTTCGTTCTGCTCGTCCATCGCCCCTTTATCATCCGGACAGCCTGGTCTGTTTCCTTTATGAGTTTTGAGAGCCTTTCAAACGCATGCGAAGAATCGACGGAAGCCTCCGCCACGCCCGACTACTGGTTTTCAATCATCTTTTCCAGGGATTCAATGTTCGATGAAATCTGCGAAAGCGCCGTGGAAGTCTGCTCCACGCTCGCTCCCTGTGTCATAATCCGACTGTGCATGCTTTCAATGTTCGCGATTACCTCCGTGATTGAACTTGACGTGTCCTCCGCGTCCAGGGCAAGGTCGCGTCCAACCGAAGAAAGAGTTTCCTTTGAACGCTGTATGTCCTTTATTATGGACTGCGGTTTTTCAGAAAACTTGTTGAAGCCCGCCACAACGTCGCAAACCTCATCCCTTGAAGAAACATGGATTCTTTTTGTAAGGTCTGCGCTTCCCGTCGCTATGAGGGAAATCGCGTCCTTTACATTTACAAGCGGTTTTATCGTAAAATGCACAAGGAGTGTTTCCAGTACAAGCACCACAAAGCACGAAAGTATCATCGTAAGCACAAGGATTATCCTGAGACGTAAAAGTTCGCCAAAATAAAAGTCGTATGGCACGCAGGAAACTACAGTCCAGTCCGTTTTTCCGCCAACAGGCTGAAAGCAGTACGTCATCTTTTTTCCCGTAACGCCGTCAACATATTCTCCAGACTCTTTTGTATCCTGCATCGCCTTTTGTACAACCTCCGAAAGCGCGGTGTTGGAGTCAAGGTCGATTTCGGAACCTTCCGCCACACCTAAAACATCTCCCGTCCTGTAGTTTATTACAAAAGGATGGTGTCCGCCTCCAACGTCGATTTTTGAAACAATCCTTGAAAGGTTGTTTCCGCGAAGGAGCGAAACCATTACACCGTTTGGTTTTCCGTCGTAGCCGTAGCACGGAACGGAGATGAACATCATGTAGTCGTTTACGACCGGAGAATATGTAGGGTCTCTCACGCATTCGCGTCCTGCCATTCCTTCAGAAAAATACACACGCCCAAGGGCAAGGTTCAGTTTTTCACCCTTTGCGGTTACGGAAAAACCTTCCCTGTCGGTTTCAATCATCGCCCTCAACTGCGCGCACTTTTCCTCAAGCGAAAGCCTTTCTCCGCACATAGAAGGAAGGGCGGCCAGAGAACGAAGGAGCATCAGTTCCTTTTCGTTCAATGCGTCCAACTGGTTCTGTACGTCCTCCGAAACCGCAAAAATGGCGTTTTCCGACGTTTTTTGAATCGAAGAACGTGCAATTCGCGAAGCAGATGTCCCCAACCAAAACAAAAATTTAACGAATTTCTTCATTATATATATCAATACAACTGACGCAGCCTGTGTTCAGATGTCTACATAGATTCGTCCTATCATAATGATAGGCATAAATCAGGGCAACAGCCGCCTGTCCGAGTAAAGTTCAATGTGATTTTAAAAAAAAGATGTGTTACAAAAAGTTCCGGATTTCAAGGAAAAGAGAAAAACATATTTTTGCAGGCTGTAAAACGCGGAACTAAAAAACCTTTCTGCCTGAAAGAAAAAGGCCCTTCACCCTGCCTGTAAGTTCCATTTTTTCAAAGGGTGTGGCCCTTCCCTTGCTGAAAAAGTCTTCAGGCTCAAGCGTCCACGCCTCCCGTGGAGAAACAAGCGCAAAATCCGCGTCGTAGCCTTCCTTTAAAAGTCCCTTTTTCAGATTCAGGATTCTTGCAGGATTCGCGCTCATAAGAGAACTCAGGCGCCGTTCAGAAATATGTCCCGCCGCAACAAGAACCTTCATGCACACTCCGTATGCGGCTTCTATCCCCGTAAATCCTGGCGCGCCGTTCGCCTTGTCTTCCGCGGTGTGCGGAGCGTGGTCTGTCGCTATGCAGTCTACAGTTCCGTCCTTTATGGCCTCTATTACAGAAAGCCTGTCGTCCTCGGACCTGAGCGGCGGATTTACAAGCGCCCTTATGCCGGACTCTGAATCTCCCGTCAAGGCCATGTGGTGTGGAGTCGCCTCGCAGGTTACGGAAAAAACGCTCCGTTCCCTCAACGCGCCCTCTGAAAAAAGCCCCGCAGCCTTTTTTGTAAACCTCACGTAGTCCAGGGATTTTCTTGTACTTATGTGGCAGATGTGCACGTGCACGCGCGCCGCCTTTGCAATCTGTATGTTTCGTTCAGTCGCTATGTCTTCGGCGAGCGCAAGCAGGCTGTTCGCCTGCGAAAGTTCCGCCGTTATTTTACGCATCACATCGGAAGGAACGGAGCGGTCGTCTTTTCCGCCCCACGCAGAAAGCCCGTATTCCTTCATCATCGAAAGAGCCTTTTCCCTGTGCGGACGCGCCTTCAAGGCAAGCCCCACGTCCTCGCAGTGGCACGAAACTATCTGGCGGTTTTTAGCCGCCTTCTTCATCCCCTCAAGCATTACGGAAGAATCAAAAACGTCGTGTCCGTCCTCCGTAACAAGCGGAATCATATTTGAATCAAGACCTTCAAGATGGGAGGTGTCCTTTCCGTCAAAACCACACGTTATGCTCACAGACTGGAACACCTTTGAAAGTCCAAGGGATGCCGCCCTGTGCATTACTTCCAAGGCCTGCCCTGCGGAAGATATCACAGGATTTGTATTGGGCATGGCCACAACAGTTCCATAGCCGCCGTGGGCGCAGGCGGAAAGTCCCGACACAAGGTCTTCTTTTTGGGTCTGACCTGGATCTCTAAGATGAACGTGGGTGTCTATGAACGCGGGCGTAAGTGTAAGTCCCTCCGCGTCGAAAGTCTGTATTTCTTCCCCGCCGTCGATTACGGATTTTGCGAACGACAGAGCCCTGTCGCGCGAGGAAAGTTCCCCCTTGAGTATGAAAAGAATTTTTCCGTCCGCAGAAAGAACAGAACCGTTTTCGTCCGTGCTTTCGTCAAGAAGCCTTGCGTTGTAAATCAGTATAACGTCTTTCATCGTTCCGCCTAGTCCACTCTGTTCCCGTGTTCGCCCGCCTTGTACAGCGTGTCGCAGTACTCGCACCTGTAAATCGCCTTTGCCCTGTCTACAAGAAGGAACGTTGGCGAAACGTAAAGTTCCGTCTGCGTTATGCAGCGCGGATTCTTGCAGCTGAAAACGTCCTGCACCCTGCCAGGAAGCTGCATGTTGATTTTTCGGACGATTTTTTCATCTTTTATCACGTTCACGCAGATTTCCGGGTCGATGAAGCCCAGCACCGAAAAATCTATGTCCATGACGTTTTCAATTTTTATTATGTCTTTTTTTCCAGTCTTCTTTGACGGAACGTTCATTATTAGCGCCGCGCTGAACGGGGCCTTGTCAAGTCCGAGCCACTGGAAAATCCTCCAGCCAGAACCTGCGTGTATGTGGTCTATTACAAGACCGTTCTTGATTGTATCCACGTTGAGCATTACAGAACCCCCAGAATCTTTGATATAAGGGCCATGCGGGCAAACATTCCAAACTTGACCTGCTTGAAATACGCCGCCCTTGGATCGGAATCAACTTCAGGCGCAATCTCGTTCACCCTCGGAAGCGGATGCAGCACTATCATGCGCTGTTTTGCAAGCCTCATCTTCTCCCTGTCGAGTATGTAACTGTCCTTCAGGCGTATGTAGTCCTGCTCGTTGAAAAAACGCTCCTTCTGCACGCGGGTCATGTAAAGAATGTCAAGGTCGCCAATCACGTCCTCCATTCTTTCCGCGCTGGTGTATTGAACATTGTTTGGCTCCAACACCTCTTCCGTCATGTAGTCGGGCATGCAAAGTTCCTTTGGACTTATGAAAACAAATTTGTTGTCGGGATACCTGCACAAGGCCTGTGTGAGCGAATGGACTGTCCGTCCGAACTTGAGGTCGCCACAGAATCCCACTGTTTTTCCAGAAAGGTCTCCAAGAAGCCTGCGTATTGTAACAAGATCCGTCAAAGTCTGGGTGGGATGGCTGTGTCCGCCGTCGCCTGCGTTTATGACGGGGCAGGCGGAATACTGGCTTGCAAGAAGGGCGGCTCCCTCCTTTGGAGTGCGCATTGCAATCAGGTCGACGTATGACGAAACAACCCGTATGGTGTCGGCCAGGGTCTCGCCCTTTGTGGATGAAGTGTACGACGCGTCCGCAAAACCTTCCACAGAACCGCCAAGATGAAGCATAGCCGCCTCGAACGAAAGCCGTGTCCTTGTGCTTGGCTCAAAAAAAAGTGTCGCAAGAATTTTCCCACGACACACATCTTGAAAAGATTTTGGATCAACTGTCATCTGTTCCGCAAGGGAACAAATTTCGTCAATTTCTGAAACTGTAAGGTCCCCTGGTTCTATTAAATTTCGGCCTGCTAGCATCTAGTTTTACCCCTAAGACTCCGCCCTGAAAAACGGACGCCCTTGATTTTGTACGAGTATACCAAAACAAGGCATACTTTACAATTATTTCTTTTTCTTTATCAGATCCAGCATCTGGACGAACGCGCTCTGGTCGTCCTTCATCTCCTTTGAGCCGCGCGTTATCTTGCAGAGCGACATATTGTATGTCTTGGCGATGGCGCGCTGCGTGGTCCCCCTGTCTATCTCCTTTACAAGAAGCCAGCGTTCCGCAAAGTCCTTCAATTCCGCCGGAGTGAAAAGCCCCCTGAAGAACTTTTTTATGTCGTCCACGCTGTCCGTTATGGAAAAGATATAGCAGAGTTCTTCGTAACATTCCCTGAGATATTCGTTGTTGTCAACTGTCTGGTTATTATCCATAGAAACAAGTATACGACAAAAACGAAGAAAGGAAAACAGACTGTTCAAGGCAAACCGAATTACAAGACGATTTTAAAATCTGTTTACATAAAAACCAAGCGTCCACTTATAGAAAAAAGCGCGTCCACCGGCGAAAAAAAAAGCGCGGGTCTTGAGCGGCCTGAACGTTCATCTTGCACGGAGCAGAACGTTCGCCCTGCACCACGCCCCGTCCTACCTTGCCGCGATTTTTCCCGCTCGCTCAAGGGCGGACGAAATGTTTGAACACACGTTCTCCGCGCCGATTCTTTCAATCATTCCGCTCTTTACCAAGAGTTTCATCGGCTGCTCCTTCACGTCTGAAAGCACTATGCGAACTCCACGCCGCTCCGCAGCATCCATGCACTGGGCGAGTGCGTTCACGCCTCCAGCGTCAAGATACGCGGTGTTCCTCATCTGTACGACCATTACCCTGTATGAAGAAAGAGCCCATTCACTTGCAAGTTCAAATTTCCGTACAGTTCCAAAGAAAAGCGGACCGTCAACCTCGTACACCACCACGGCCTCAGGAATTTCAATCTTTTCTTCAGTTCCGTCGCCCGTAATGCCCGCCACAATCGAATTCTTGGACTCAAGGACGCTGCTCAAATCGACCATTTTCTTTATGAAGAAGAACGCCGAAAAAATAAGACCGATTCCTATGGCGTATGTGAGGTCTACAAAAACAGTGACCAAAAATGTAACGCCAAGAACCGCCACGTCGGACTTCTGTCCTTTGAGGAGTTTGCGTATGGAAGGAATGCCCGCCATGTGCCATGCGACGCTCATAAGGACGGCCGCCAGGGCAGGCATTGGAACATACTCGACGTAACGTCCAAAAAACACGACTATCAGAAACAGGGTGAGCGCGTGTATTATTCCCGCGACAGGAGTGCGTCCGCCGTTGTTTATGTTGGTGGCCGTCCTTGCAATCGCGCCCGTTGCAGGAAGACCTCCAAAAAGCGGACTTACAATATTCGCGATTCCCTGACCTACAAGTTCGTTGTTCGAGTCGTGCTTTGTTCCAGTCATTCCGTCCGCCACAACGGCTGAAAGAAGCGACTCGATTGCGGCAAGAACCGCTATGGAAAGGGCGGTTGGAAGCACGTTCAGGACCGTTGAAAAACGCAGGTCCGGAAGGTGCGGAACAGGAAGGCTTCGTGGAATGTTGTAATGGAGTCCGCCGTCCGCAAAACGACCTATAGTGCTGACCTTGAGAGAAAACGCCCTCTCAAGCACTATTCCCAAAACAGTCGCGATGACAATTACTGCAAGGGAACCTGGAATCTTCCTTGTAATCTTAGGCCACAAAAATAACAGTACAAGGGAAAGCACTGACATGACGGTTGAATATATGTCGATATGCCTGAAATTCACGGCATACACAAGAATTTTTCCCACAAAAGTTCCAGGCATCTTTTCGTACGTGCGCCCAAAGGCCTCAAGCGGGAACACAGGGTTCAGTCCAAAAAAGTCGCCTATCTGCCCGGACGCAATGGTAATCGCGATTCCAGCCGTAAAACCCACAACAATGGTGTACGGAATGAATTTTACAAGACCGCCAAGTTTGAACGCGCCAAGAAGAATCAATATGATTCCAGCAAGGACAGTCGCCGTTGCAAGACCTGAAAACCCAAGGTCTGGATTGTTCACAATCGCGTATATTATCACGGTGAACGCTCCGGTAGGTCCTCCTATCTGGCATCTAGTTCCACCAAAAGCCGCTATGCAGAATCCCGCAAGAACCGCGGTGTAAAGGCCGGTTTCAGGACCGCAGCCTGAAGCGATTGCAAACGCTATTGAAAGCGGAAGCGCGACTATGCCCACTATCACGCCGGCAATCAAGTCCTGCACGAACTGTTTTCCAGAATAATCTTTGAATGTGTTGAACAACTCGGGTTTGTACATCTGTGCCTCGAAAAAAAAATATGCCTGCGGCATTCAAAACCACGAATCCGTCTTTTAAAAAAACGCACCGGCGTGGCTTGAAGTCAGTTCATACGAACATCAACGGCCGCAAATATGCAAAAAGTCTACTCCTTTTCATTTCCTTTTTCAATTGAAATGCGGCGGATTTTCCCGGCGGAAGGTCTTTCCTCCATCTGTGAAATCAGCACCGCGGAAAAAACAAGGATGCATCCAAAAATCCCCCACAGGGTAAGACTTTCCCTCGCTCCATTTACAGGAACAAGAACGCTGAAAACCATGCCGAACACGCTTTCAAAACTCAAAAGTATCGTCGCAAAAGACTGTGGAAGAAATTTCAGACCTATGTTCTGCAGCACAAATCCAAGCGCCGTGCTTCCAAGCGCAAGGTAAAGGAGCGAAACCACAAAACGCCCGCTCTGGAACGCCTGCACGGGAAAGGCCTGGAATACCGCCGTGAACGAGTTTTTTTCCGCGTCGTAAAAAGGAGAAACCGCCCAGGAAAGGACCGCGCACACGGAAAACTGGACGAACGCATACACAAAAGGATCTGATCTTTCGCTCCGTCTTGTAAAATGCGACTGGTAGAACATCTGGAGCGCGAAAAAAAACGAACTCAATATTGTAAGCCAGTCGCCAAGGTTCAGCCTGATTCCCTCCCCCACGTCATCTCCAAGCGAAAGAAATCCAATTCCTGCAAGCTGCAAAAAGACCGCCACAAAGACAAACCATGCGGGCCTCTTCCTGTATATGAGCCAGCCGTAAAGCGGAATCAATATCACATACACCGTGGTAAAAAAAGCGTTTTTTCCAGGACTTGTATAATTGCATCCTATCGTCTGAACAAAATAAGCGGCAAAAAGAAACACGCCTATCAAGGCCGCCTTAAAAGCCTCCTCCAACGTGATTTTTGAGATTCTCCTGAAAAAAACAAGGGCAAGAGCCGCCGCTCCGACTGTAAAACGCATGGCGCACATATAGGACGCGCTCACAGAATTCAGGCTGTCCTTCACAACAACGAACGCAAATCCCCATACGGCCGCGGCAAAAAGACTTCCGATGGCGGCAAAAATTTTAATCATGGTTCACTCCTGTTTCACAGGTAAGTTTTGACGTGGAAACAAAGTTTTAAAAAAAAGAAGACCGATGCGTTTCCACACCGGCCTTCAGATTATCAGAAATCAAACTCTTTTACGAGCAGAAAACAAAGTCTATTTCGCTGATTTTTTGGCGGCAGGCTTTGAGTCCGCAGGACGCGGAACTTTCTTGAGCTTCCAAATATCCCTTACATAGTCTTCAATTGTTCTGTCCGAAGAGAATTTTCCAGAATTCGCGATGTTCTTGAGCGCGGCCTTTGCCCACGCCTTCTTGTCGGCGTAAAGCTTTTCAGCCTCGTCCTGCGCGCGGCAGTAGTCGTCGAAGTCTGCAAGAACATAGTAAACGTCCGCGCGGTTTCCTTCGATTCCATACACAAGAGAATCGTGAAGTTCCTTGAAAAGCTGGTGTGTTGGATCGTAAGTTCCGTCAACAAGCTGTTCCACAACCTTCGCAAGACCAGGATTCCTGTCAAGGTAGTCCTGAGGATTGTATGAGTGCTCCCTTTCAATCTTCTGGACTTCTTCCGTAAGCAGACCGAAGATGAACGCGTTGTCCTTTCCAGCCTCCTCGACAATCTCGATGTTCGCTCCGTCCATAGTTCCCATTGTAAGGGCGCCGTTGCACATGAACTTCATATTTGAAGTTCCGGAAGCCTCAAGTCCGGCAGTTGAAATCTGTTCAGAAAGGTCTGCCGCAGGGAAGATTTTTTCAGCCACGGAAACACGATAGTTTTCAACAAACACAACATGAAGCCTGTCGTTTACACGGCGGTCGTTGTTGATTCTTTCTGCCACAGTGTTTATGAGTTTGATGATGGCCTTCGCACGGCGGTAGCCCGAAGCCGACTTGGCTCCAAAAATGTATGTCTTTTTCGCAGGCTTGTATGAAGAATCTTCAAGCATCCTGTTGTAGACGTACATCACGTGGAGGATGTTCATCAACTGCCTCTTGTATTCGTGGAGCCTCTTTACCTGGACGTCAAAGATTGACTCAGGATCGATGATTTCATTCTGCGCGTGCTTGAGGAAGTCCGCGAGCCGCCTCTTGTTGTCGGCCTTTATCGCCATGAGTTCCTTCAACGTCTTTTCATCGTCAACGAACTTTTCAAGACCCTTGAGTTTTGTAAGATCCTTTTCCCAGCCGTGTCCTATTCTTTCCGTGATGAACTTTGCAAGTTCAGGGTTTGCAGAAAGAAGCCAGCGGCGCTGTGTTATACCGTTCGTCTTGTTGTTGAACTTCTGTGGATACAGGTCGAACCAGTCGCGAAGTTCAACTTCCTTCAGAAGTTTTGTATGAAGTTCCGCAACTCCGTTCACGCTGAATCCCGCGTGTATGGCGAGCCATGCCATGTAAACCTTTCCGTTGTTGATGATCGACATGCGGCCCTGCTTCGCGTAATCTGTAGGATATTTTTCACGAAGTTCAATCATGAAGCGTCGGTTTATTTCCTCTACAATCTGATAGATTCGTGGAAGAAGTCCCTGGAATATCTCGATAGGCCATTTTTCAAGAGCCTCGGCAAGAATCGTGTGGTTCGTATACGCGAATGTTCCCGTAACGACCTTCCATGCCTCTTCCCAGCCAAGATTGTATTCGTCCATCAGGATTCTCATAAGTTCTGGAATCGCAACTACAGGATGGGTGTCGTTCAACTGAATCACGTGAAGATCTGCGAACTTGCTGAAATCCGTTCCGTAGTCGGCGACATAGTGGCGGACCAAATCCTGAAGCGAGGCTGAACTGAAGAAATACTGCTGCTTAAGACGCAATGTCTTTCCAGAAGGACCTGAATCGTTTGGATAGAGCACCGCAGAAACGTTTTCCGCGCTGTTCTGGCGTTCAACCGCCCTGTTGTATTCCATGTTGTTGAAAAGCTGCAGATCGAATCCGTTTGCGGACGAAGCCTGCCAGAGCCTCAAGGTGTTTACAGTTCCAGTTCCAAAACCTACAATCGGCATGTCGTACGGAGTGGCTGTAACCTCTTCCGCGTTCTCAACGTAGAACCTGTCCCTTCCATCCGGAGTCTTTCCGTATGTTATGTTTCCACCGAAACTTACAGTAACTGCAAGATCGGACCTCTTGATTTCCCAAGGATCTCTGTGTGCAATCCAGTTGTCGGGATATTCAACCTGGTATCCGTTTTCAATCTTCTGCTCGAACATACCGTAGCGGTAGCGGATTCCATAACCGTGTCCAGGATAGTCGAGGGTCGCCAAAGAATCAAGGAAGCAGGCCGCAAGACGACCAAGACCGCCGTTTCCAAGACCCGCGTCCGGCTCCTGGTCCTCAATCATATCATAGTCGATGTTCATTCCCTTCAGAACTTCCTTCACCTGACTGGAAATTTCCGCGTTGATGAGGTTGTTGCTGAGGGCGCGGCCCATAAGAAATTCCGCAGAAAGATAGTAGAGCTGCTTTGTAGGCTTCTTCTCATATTCCTGTCGGGTGGCCATCCAGTTGTCCATAATCACTTCAAGCGCGGAAGCCGAAACCGCGTCAAAAAGATCGTGTTTGTTTGCCTGTGAAATATCCTTGCCGTACTGTCGTTTAAGTCGGCCTTCAAGATTTTCCTTGAATTTTGCGGCATCAAAGTACATTTTAAATTAACCTCCGTGGTCATTTAGTCCAAATACGGTACAGAAAAATCAAATAATTTTCAACCTGATTTTAGAAAACTATTTTCAAAACCGCATATTGTCTGAATAAAATCAACATCCTTTGAACGGGCGGACTTGACGCCGCCTCAAAAAAGGCTATTTGCTCATTAAAATCACAAAACTTCCAGCGGGAAGAATGTAACGCTTCTGCTCAGGAAGAAGAACCTCTTTTCCGCACTCAAGGGCGGTCTCGTCTCCCGCGACGGACGTGTCCGCAACAAGATGCCACTTTGTTCCACGCGGAGCGGAAGGAAGCGTTACTGTAACGTCGTAGATGTCGGTGTTTCCCGCAACGTAAAAGTCCGAGTCGTGCGCATCCTGATCCGGGTAAAGACACTTTGTTCCGTCCAACCTGAACGCGATGAACCTGCCGGAATTTCCCCAGTCTGGATTCTTGCACGCGGCGTCGTACCATTCAACCTCCGGGGTTGTGGTGCTGAAAAAAGTCTCCCTCTGGAACACAGGATGGTTTTTCCTAAGGGAAATCATCCTCTGCGTAAAAGTTACAAGTTCATGGTTTTTCTGTTCGAGCGTCCAGTTCAGCCAGGACGTGTCGTTGTCCTGGCAGTAGGCGTTGTTGTTTCCAAACTGCGTGCGCCTGAATTCATCGCCCGCGCAGAGCATCGGAACGCCCTGAGAAACCATGAGGCAGAGTATGAAATTCTTTATCTTTTTTACCCGCAGGTTTTCAATCTTTGGATTTACTGTTATTCCCTCAAATCCGTGGTTGTAGCAGTTGTTGTCGTCCGAACCGTCGCGGTTTTCCTCGCCGTTCTCGTCGTTGTGCTTTCCGTTGTAACTTACAAGGTCGTTCAGCGTAAAACCGTCATGGCAGCTTACAAAATTTATGGATGAGGTTGTGAGCCGTCCGCTGTGGTTGTACAGGTCCGAACTTCCAGCAATCCTGGTGGCGGCGCTTGTTATGACGCCCTCGTCGCCGCGTATGAAACGCCGTATGTCGTTCCTGTAGCGGTCGTTCCATTCGCTCCAGCCGCCGCCCGGAAACTTTCCTACAAGATATCCGCCAGAACCGCAGTCCCAAGGCTCCGCTATTATCTTTGTCCTCGAAAGAATTGCATCTCCCTTTATCGCGTTTGTGATGTGGTCGTAGAACTGCACCACTCCGTTCTGGTCTCGGCACAGGGTCGCCGCAAGGTCAAAGCGGAATCCGTCAACGTGCATTTCGCTCACCCAGTAGCGAAGGCTGTCCAGTATGAATTTCCTTACGACCGGATGGTTGCAGTTCACAGAATTTCCGCAGCCCGAAAAGTTGTGGTAATACTGCCTGTGTTCCGCAGGAAGATTGTAGTAGACTGAATTTTCAAATCCCCTGAAACTGAACGTGTAGCCGTGCTCGTTTCCTTCCGCGGTGTGGTTGTACACAACGTCAAGAATGACCTCAAGACCCGCCCTGTGCATCTCCTTGACCATCTGCTTGAATTCCCTTACAGAACCGCCCGGCCTTGTGTCGGAAGAATAGGAAGTCTTTGGAGAAAAAAACGAAACGGTGCTGTAGCCCCAATAGTTTGTGAGCCTTGAGCCGGTCTTTGGATTCACATTGTTGTTCTCGTTCTCGTCAAATTCAAAAACAGGAAGAAATTCAACGGCTGTAACGCCAAGTTTCTTGAGATACGGAATTTTTTCTATAAAGCCCTTGTATGTGCCCGGATTTTCAGAGCCTGAAGTTTCTGATGCCGTGTAGCCCTTGAGGTGGGCCTCGTAGATTATCGACTTGTACAGAGGAATCTCAAGAGGCCTGTCGCCCTCCCAGTCGAATTCTCCGTCGTCAACCACCACGCATTTTGGAAAGTCAGAAAGGTCGGAAAGTTTTCCGTTCTCAACGCCCGCAAGCCCCCTCTCCCTCTGCAGGTTGTACGAGCGGAAAATTGAACCCGAAGAAAAAGCCTTTGCGTATGGATCAAGAAGATACTTGTTGAAGTTGAACCTGTGTCCCAGAGGAGGATTGTACGGTCCGTCAACCCTGTAAAGATAAAGTCCGCCCGGCCTGAAGCCCTTCAGATACACGTGCCATACATCGCCCGTACGGTTCTGCCGGGGGTCCAGTTCAATAGACCGTACGGGCGACCTGTCCGACGGCGAATCAAAAAGATCAAGGACAACCCGTTCAGCATTTTTACTGTAAACGGCGAAATTCACGCCGTCCGCATCCGGTACAGCGCCAAGGTTCAGCGCCTTACCTTTCAGAATCTGTAGAGAGTTCATGGTGTGCATACTATCACAGTTCAACAGGTTTTTCCACGAAGAAACAAAGAAAAACTTAAAAAAGTAGGGAATACGTCCAAATTCCGCTTTAAAACACGTATGGAATAAAGTAAATTCCGTTCCGACCTAAAAAAAAAACGTCAGTCCTCCAAAGGAAGAACCTTTATCTTCGTTTTATAAATTCTCCGCATGAACAGAAGAGAGGCTGAAACCGACATGACCTCTGCAATCAGAAAGCACCACCAGATGTCGTCAACGTTTCCCGTCCTTGAAAGAAAATACGCCGCGGGAAGAAAAACAACAATCTGACGGCTGAAGGAAACCACCATGCTGAAAACTGCGTTTCCAAACGCCTGGAACACGGACGAAAGCGTTATGGCGAACGCCGCCCCAAAAAAACTTGGCGCTATTATCCTAAGCGCAACCGTTCCCATGCGCCGCATTTCCGCGCTCGCGCTGAAAAGGTCAAAAAGCCTTCCCGGAACGCTCTCAAAAAGCACCACGCCAAGCGTCATTATCGCAAGAGAAATGCAGAGCGAGGCTCGGATCGTTCCAGTTATGCGCCTTCTGTGCACCGCCCCGTAATTGTACGCTATTATCGGAATGATTCCATTGCAGAGTCCGAACACCGGCATGAATATGAAACTGTTCAGCTTGAAGTACACGCCGTAAACCGCAATCGCAGTGTCGCCGCCGTTTGGCGTGGAGCCCAAAATCAGATTCATAAAATACGTTATCACGGAAGTTATGGATGTCATCAATATTGACGGAACTGCGACCCTGTAAATCTGCAAAATTATCCCGGCGGAAGGAAGGATGTTCCTAAGCCTGAACTGTATGTCGTGGTTCTTCCTTACGTTCAGCGCAAGGGAGACAAAAATTCCCACAATCTGACCAAGAACTGTCGCAAGCGCCGCTCCGCGTATTCCCATTTTCGGAAAAAATCCAATTCCAAAAATCAAAAGCGGATCGAACACGATGTTGAACACCGCGCCTACAATCTGGGAAATCATCGAAAGAAAGGTGCGTCCGGTGGCCTGCAGCAGCCTGTCGCTCATGGCGCCGATGAACATTCCCATTCCAAGAAGAAGTATGATTGAAAGATACTGCTCGCCGTATTCTATTATGAGCGGATTGTCCGTCTGCGAGCGAAGATACACGCCCGAAAGAAGCGTGCCTGCAAAGGCGAAAACCGCCCATGTAAGGACAGAAAGCAGAATTCCGTTCATCGCGGCGCGGTTCACGTCCTCCTGTTTTTTCTGACCCAGCCTCATTGAAAGAAGCGCGTTCACACCGACTGAAGTTCCAACGCCGAACGCCACCATGAGGTTCTGGACTGGAAACGCGAGTGAAACCGCCGTCAACGCCTCCTCTCCGATTTTTCCCACGAATATGGAATCCACCACGTTGTACAACGCCATCACAAGCATCGAAAACATTATCGGAAGAGACATATTGAATATCAGCGGAACGACCGGCATCACGCCCATCTTGTTTTCCATTGGCGCGGTCTTTGTATTTTCCATAAAAATCACGTCCTAAAAATAAAATATTTTTCTAATCAAGAAGGGCGTCAAGTTCCGCGGAAATCTTCTCCCTGTCAAGTTTCTGCCCTATGACGCAGAGTTTTACCATCCTGTCGCCCACGGTTTCGTTCCACTCGTCTCGAACCTTAGGCTCTTCCTTAAGAACGCGGTTCTGCTCGGACTTTGGAAGGGCCGCAAGCCACGTTCCCGACGCTCCCGCGGAAATCTGCCTGCCCGAAGTTTCAAACACATACGCCATGTTCTGCTCGTCGCTGAACCATAGCACGCCCTTGCATCTTATTATGTTTCTTGGCCAGCGGCCCGCGTATTCCTCAAGTTTGTCGCGGTTGAAAGGCCGCCTCCTGTAATACACGAAATTTCCTATTCCGTATTCATCTTCGTCAGCGCCCTCGTGCCTGTGGTGGTGGTGGTGATGGCAGGAACAATGTTCATCGCCACATTCACCGTCATGGTGGTGCGCGTGTTCACCATGCTCTTCGTGGTCGTGTTCTTCGTGTCCGCCGTGATGACGCTCGTGTTCTTCGTGATGGTCGTGCGTGTGTTCATCGTGATGTGCGTCCTCGCCCGGATGCTCAAGATGCTGCACCCACGCCGCGCTCTCGAACACAGTGTCAAAGTCGAACCTTCCAGTTGCAAGAACGTCCTCCACAGGAACATCGCTCCTGCTTGTTTCAATCACCTTGACGTGCGGCTGCAGCGCGTTCACCACGGCGCGAACCTTCTTCATCTCGTCGTCGCTCACAAGGTCCTTCTTGTTGATTATGAGCGTGGAACAGAATTCAATCTGCTGCACAAGAAGGGATTCTATGTCCTCCTCCCCCATGTTCCTGTCCAAAAGCCTGTCGCCGCCTGAAAATTCATCCACAAGACGCTTGGCGTCAACAACGGAAACAACGTTGTCTAGTTTTCCGTTTCGGATCTGCTCGATCGCCTGCGCAATCGGCATTGGCTCGCAGACTCCGCTTGCCTCTATCAGAATGTAGTCGAATTTCCTTGTCTTTATCAAATCCTCAATCTGCTGCACAAGGTCGCTTTTCAGAGTGCAGCAGATGCAGCCGTTCTGAAGTCCTATTATGCTTGAAGTGTCCGTTATGTTCGCGCCCTTGGATATGAGCGTTTCGTCAACGTTCACCTCGCCGATGTCGTTTACAATGACAGCCACCCTGTAGCCCTTCTGGTTTGTAAGGATTTTGTTCATCAGGGTCGTTTTTCCCGCTCCGAGGTATCCACAGAGCAGCGTTATTGGCGTAAGATTTCTTGACATATAGTATCTCCATAAAAAGAATCAGAAATAAAAAAAGGTTCACCCGAAAGTGAACCCCTTAAAAAATAGCTCCTACGGGAGTCGAACCCGTCTCTCCGCCTTGAGAGGGCGATGAACTAAACCGATATTCGAAGGAGCCGTTAATAAAAAAAGCTGAACGATTTGTCCAGCTGTCAGTTCCCCAAGGAGGATTCGAACCCCCACAGTCAGAACCAGAATCTGAAGTGCTACCATTACACAATCGGGGAATGCAATGTTCCAGTAACATATAACTTTGCAATTTTTTTGTCAATATATCATGGCGGCTTTTTGCGATAAAATCATAAAAAACAGTCCTTCCGCAAAGTTCCGTAAAGTTCCGGATTTTTTTCTGTTTTTTTGTAACCTTGGAGCATATTCCTTGTTGTTTTGGTGCAAGCGAATGAAACTGATTCAAAAATAATATGGACCGGTGGTTTTTTACTCCTTTAAGCCGCCGGTCCTTCCTTTTTTTAGGCGTCCGAATTCCGCGCCCCCCCCCCACAAAAAAAGCCTTGGTAAAACACAAAAAGATGTAAAACCACGACCGCCGGAATCACATCCTCACGAATCTTCAAGCCGCCCCTGTATTTTTCCCGCGATGTCGTCAAGAAATTTGGATTCCGCCGCGTTTCTCACGGTCGTTCCCGAAACCTTGAGCGATTCCGCCTGCTCCGCCTTGCGCCTTAGCCTTGCATCCCGAAGTTCGGCCGCCGAGGAAAGCACCTCAACAGAACGCTCCTGTGGAAGTCCAAGAACCTCTGAAACCTCCTCCACGGACGCGGACGCAAGCCTTTCTATTGTAGAAAAGCGTTTTGCAAGCGCGGCGGCGCGTTTTTTTCCAACTCCTGGAATTTCTGTAAAAATGGAAACCACATTCTCCCGGGTCCTGAGCCTCTGGTTTCTGCTGGTCGCAAACCTGTGGGTTTCATCACGAACCCTCTGCAAAAGCCTCAGGGCGTCGCTCCTCCTTGGAAGCACGATGGGAGATGGCGCGCCCGGAAGCCAGATTTCCTCGTTTTTTTCCGCAAGGGCGGCAATCGGAATGTCAAGCCCAAGAGAATCCAGCACGCCCTGAACGGCGTTGACCTGTCCTATTCCTCCGTCAATCAGAATAAGGTCCGGGAGATCCGCCTGCTCGTTCAGAAGCCTTGTATAACGCCTTGTGGCAGCCTCCCTCATCGACTGGAAATCGTCTATTACGCCGTCCGTCGTCCTAAGCCTGAAATACCTGTAGTTTTTCTTGTCCGGGTTTCCGTTGTAGAAACTTATGAGGCTCGCCACGGGAAATTTTCCGCCTATGTGGGCGATGTCGAATCCTTCAATACGGACGGGAAGTTTTTCAAGCGAAAGAAGTTCCTTGAGTTCCTCAAGGGCGGGAATGTCGCCACGCTCCCTGAGCCTTCGCACTATGTCTTCCCTGGCGTTGTGGAACGCCATGTTCATCGCGGCGGAATGTCTTCCCTCCGACCTTTCGTCCACCACGACAAGGTTCGCGTCTGAAAGCAGGGTGTTTCTGAGCCACTGGCGTATGACTTCAAAGTCCTTCTGGCTTGGAACGTATATCGCAGGAGGAAGTTCATCCCTTGAGCCGTAATACACGCTCATGAACTCGCCTATGAGTTCATCCTCCTCGTTAAGGCTTGAAACCCTGTAATTGTCGCGCCCAAGAAGTTTTCCTCCACGGACTTTAAGCACTGTAAAACTTACAAGTTCTCCCTCCCTGTTGTACGCGATGTAATCCCTGTCCTCCGCGTCGAAAGTTTCAACAACGTTCTGGTTCTGCAGCACGGAAAGGGCTCGAAGCCCGTCCCGGAGCCTTGCGGCCTTCTCAAAATTCAGCGCGGCCGCGGCGTCCTGCATCTCCTTTTCAAGTTTCCGCCTTCCCTCGATTCCTTTTCCCTCAAGAAGTTCCGTTATTTCACCGAAAAATTCACTGTAGGACTCTCTGGAAATTTTTCCCGCGCACGGCGCCCTGCACTGCCCCATGTGGTAGTACAGGCATGGAGTTCCCTTCCTGCGGAACACCTTGCAGTGCCTTAGCGGATAAATCTGATAGAGAATGTCTATGAACGAGTCCAGCGCGGACGCGTCTGGATAAGGACCGAAATACCTTGAACCGTCCTTAAGAATGTTCCTTGTCTTGAAAAGGCGCGGAAATTCCTCGTTTGTAATCCTCAAGACCGGATAGGATTTTCCGTCCTTGAGGTTGATGTTGTAGCGCGGAGTGTATTTTTTTATGAGGTTGTTCTCAAGAAGAAACGCCTCGTATTCATTCTGCGTAGTGATGTATTCTATGGAAACCGCGTTGGAAACAAGCAGACGCGTCTTTATGTCCTTGTTTCCCGCAAAATAAGACGAAAGCCTGTTTTTCAGGTTCTTCGCCTTGCCTACGTAAATCACGGTGTTTTCCGCGTTTCGCCATAGATAAACGCCGCTCTGGGAGGGAGCGCTCAATGCGGTCTGATGAAGAATTTCCCTTGTGGATTTTTTTGAAGAACCGTTATCGCCTTGCATATATGATGAAGGATTTTAGCAGAATGAGAATGTTTTTTCGAGCGGAAAAGACTGTTTTTAAACTCCTCTACACGCTGTTCCTTGCGGCGACTGTTTTCAACGCGCATTCCGAACAGTACGTGCTTGGCGGAAAAAACGGCTGGTCGGAAATCGCCGTGCATGACGGAACGACCGGCGGAATCGGACGGCATGGAAACGCGAGCATTGAACTTGCCACAAATTCCAACATTCTTACAGACGACACAGACCTTATGCTCGACTTTGAAGGCTCAAGTTTTGAGGACGTGGCGAAAAACTATTCGGTTGTAAAAAACTTCCTCCATTCAAGCGGAAAGGCAAAAATGGGAAAAGAATCCGCGTTGAGCCGGAACAGGGGAGGCCTGATACTTTCAGGAAAACATGGAAGCCTTTTTGGAACGGAAGGACCTGCAGGCTCGTTCATTATAGAATTCTGGCTCTGTCCGTCGGTGGTTGAAAACGGCGAAATAATAATGAACTGGCGGTCGTCACGCACTGTACAACGAAAAATCATCTACCAGCAGATAACAATTTCAGTCCACCAGAACAGGCTCATGTGCAGTTTCAGCAATATTTTTGAGGGATACGCACAGAACGGAGCGAACGCAGTCCTTCAGGGCGAAAATCCGCTGATTCCAGGAAAATGGAGCCACCATTCAATACGCTTCGAGGAAGAAACGGGCGCGTTTTCATACAGCGTGTCGGGCTATCTTTCTGACATAAAATTCATCACGGAATCAGGACACCAGTGGGGGACAATATACCAGGCGGTCCTTGGCGAAAGCGCGGACTTTGAAATCTGCCCGAACTACACGGGACTCGTAGACGACGTAAAGATAACAAGGAGCTACGAGGGGCTTTCAGAAAAGGTTTCAGAAAACTCTTCGGATTTACGAAAAGGTCTAAGATACAGGCCGAGCGGCGGAAGGTTCGAGTCAAGACCGATTCTTACAGGAACTGGAACGACGCTCAACCGCATACTCGCGGATATGGACGTGCCTGACGAAACCGACATAAAATTCTACGTGCGCGGCGGCGACAATTATTTTTCATGGACGGACGAGTTTCCTGAATGGATTCCCGTAAAAATCGGAGAAAACATAGAAAATCTTTCAGGACTTTACTTTCAGGTCGCGGCGGAACTTTTTCCTTCGGGCGACGGAGAAAAAACGCCTTCCATAACGGAACTCCGCCTTGACTGCACAAGCCTTCCCGAACCCGAGCCGCCGTACAGAATCACCGCGCAAAAAGGAGACGGCTCCGTTACACTTGCATGGACGCACTCCGTATGCGACACTACGGGCGGCTACTACGTGTATTACGGTTCGGCTCCGGGAGAATACCTTGGAAGAACCGCAGTGGAGGGCGCATCTCCTGTAAACGTTGGAAACAGCACAACATTCACGCTCACGGGACTTCAAAATGGTTCGATATACTACTTTGCGGTGGCTGCATGGTCAAAAATCGACCGGAGGATGACAGGACCGCTTTCAAAGGAAGTTCACGCCCGTCCTGGACGTTGATTGTATGGTTCATTGAGTTTATTATTTGGAGAAGATATGGAAGAAAGAGAACTTGTCATAAAAAGGGCAAAAAACGCGATAATATCCCGCGACTTTTCACTGGCACTGCGGATTTACAACGCCCTGCTTAAAGAAGAGCCTAAAAACAGGGAGTACCTCTGCGCTGTTGGAAGCATATACGAAAAGACCAACTCCGACGCGATGGCGCTGGGATATTTTCAGAAAATTCTTGAAAATTCGCCAAAAGACCTGGACGCGCTCATACACACGGGAGGAATCTACAGGCGGCTCAAGATGTACGACGAGGCGATTTCAGTCCTTAAAAAAGCGCTTGAAACGGGAAGCAGAAAAGCCGAGGTGAACTACAACCTTGGCTTCACATACAAATTCATGGGCAAAAACGACGAGGCCATAGAATGTTTTGAATCCGTCATAGATGAAAATCCGTCGGACGTCCTTGCATACAACCATCTGGGTTCAATCTACCACCAGAAACGCGACTACATAAAGAGCATCACGACGTACAAAATGGGGCTTCAGATTGACTCAAACCACCCGATAATCCAATACAACCTTGCAAAAAGTTACGAGGCCATACACGACGAGAAAAACGCAGTAAAGTCATACGAAAGCGCCCTCCGCTCAAAACCGGGCTGGGTGGATGCCGTAAAAGACTACGCGAACCTTTTGATAAGGCAGCACAAAACCCGCAACGCCCTTGACCTCGTGCAAAAGTCGATGGAACTTCATCCAGAACGCACGGACCTGTGCCTGATGGAAGGAAAAATTCATTTCCACCAGTGCAACTATCCAGAGGCGGAAAACATCCTTGAAAACCTTGTGCGAAAAACCCAGAACAGCGCGGAAGCGTTCGCCCTGCTTGCAAGGGTACAGGAGTCGCAGGGAAAATATTCGGACGCAGTAGCGAACGTCCTTCGAGCGGAAGACGTATGCACGGAGGACGAACTTTTCAAGGTGACAGAACTTGCAGTAAGGATTCATCTTTCCGCCGGACAAATCCAGGAGGCGTATTCAAAACTGGTGCTGCTTTCAGACAACAAAAGTTACGTAACATCCCTGGACCTGCAGGGACAACTTGCGATATGCACGGAAAAAGAGGAAGGTCTTGACAGGCTTCGCTCAAAGATACTCGGCTCAAGACAGGACTACTATAAATTCTACACAAACTGGGGACACCGCTTCCTTTTAAAAAAGAAATATTCCGAGGCAAAAAAATATTTTAAAAAGCACGTTGAGATGAACAGAAAATCCCTGATGGCGTGGCTTTATCTTGGCATGGCGGATGAAAAACTCTCATACTTTGAATCGGCGGCTGAAGACTTCAAGATGGTGTTGAACCTTGACCCGTCCAACTTCATCGCGCGCGCAAGACTTTCCCTCCTCACGGAGCAGATGAACGAACTTGAAACAAAAGAAAAACCTGAAGAAGACGACAGCCTTGAGGACGTAGAGCCGGAAGAACCTTTCGAGCCGCCTGTAAAACAGACAGAAGCCGCGGAAGTCCAGGAAGAAGCGGAAGCGGAGGACGAATCCCAGAGCCTTGAAGAAATTTCAAGCGGAGAGGACGCGGACATATTTTCAATGGACGACAGCTTCACTCCGGCCGCAAAAGACAAGTCGCTTGCACAGGAACTTCTTGAGGGCGAGGAACTTTCAGACTTCGGCTATGAAATGCCGGAAGAAGAACAGGAAGAAGAAGAACAGGA
>JBHAFG010000011.1:0-3896 GCA_041855945.1 Treponema sp.
GACAGAGCCGTCCTCTGTGAATGTGAGCGCTATCGAGGGCACGTTGAATTTTTTCATTATGCTTCCCGCAAGAATTCCAGTTATTCCCCTGAAAATCCTTTTGTCCCAGACTATGCACGCCTTTTTTCCGAGGGATTCAAAACTTTCTTCCGCCTGCCTTGATGTTATGAACTCTCCTTCCTGCACGTGGGTCTTCCTCTGTTCGTTCAGCGAGAATATTTCTTCCGAAAGCCTGCCGCGTTCAAGGGGATCGTCTGAAATCAGAAGTTCAAGGGAAAGGTTCGACTTTCCAAGCCTTCCCGCTGCGTTCAGTACTGGAACTATCGACCACGAAAGGTCTGTGGATGTAACAGTCCTGTTTGCAAGGTTCGACCTTGCTATGAGTTCCTTCAGCCCCTTTCTTGCGTTGCCGCGGTTTATTTCGTCCATCGCGGATTTCAGGAAGAGCCTGTTTTCATCCTTCATCGGCATTATGTCCGCCATCGCGGCAAGGGCGACCAGCTGCAGGTCCTTTTCGGAGTCGTTCTTGAATTTTGGGAAAAGCTGGTCGCGTCTTTTTTCCGTGTATGTTATGAAAATGTTCAGGAAGACGTCCAGATCTGAAAGTTCCTCGTCGCTGTATTTTGCGATGACCGACTGCCTCCTCAGATCCTTCAGTTCCTTTGTTGAAAAAGATGGAATCGTCTTTGAGATTTCAGACCTCATGTCGACAAGCTGGAAGTCTATCGAAGAGCCGAAAAGCGCCTTCAGGTATTTGCGTTCTTTTTCCCTGTTCCAGACGAGTATCACCTGCCCCTTGAGGAAGTCCACCAGGTCTGAACTGTATATGGAAACTGGAAAATCCCTGAATTCCCGCGAAAACGACTCTTTTTTCACCATGTTGCGGATTTTAAGGCAGTCAAGCCTTATCGCTCCATCCGTTTCGTCAAGGTGCATCAGGCAGAAGTCCTGAGCGTAAAGGTCGTCCATTCGGCTTAGCCTAAGGGCGCTTGCAAGTTTGTACGCCACCGCGGCCCCTGAGATGTCCTTGAACGGATAGCCTGAGCCTTCGATTTTTGGATCGAGAATTATTATGGCGTCTGGAAGTTTTTCCGGCGGATTGTGGTGGTCGGTTACTATCACGTCAAGTCCGAGCGAGTTTGCGTGTTCTATCTCGGCGTTGTTCGAGATTCCGCAGTCCACCGTTATTATGAGCGAGCCGAATTCAGCGGCGAATTCGTCCACAGCCTTCATTGAAAGTCCGTACGAATCCTCTCCCACGGGAAGCCTCCAGGACACGTCAAGTCCGCGGCCTTTAAGGTATTCGTAGAGGATTGCCGTGCTTGCGATTCCGTCAACGTCCTTGTCGCCGAATATCAGCACCTTTTCCTGCTCGTCTATCGCCTGGTTTATCCTGTCAACCGCGTCCTCCATGCCTGAGAACTCGAACGGCTGGTGGGAGAACCTCATGTCCTTTTCGATGAAGAATTTCAGTTCACCGCCTGTCTTTATGTTCCTGCGGCAGAGTATGGACGCTTCCAGCTGCGATATTCCGTATCTGTGGCAGATTTCGTTTACTTCCGCTGGAAGCAGCGTTTTTTTATGGTAAGTGGTCAATTCTTCGTCCTGCTATCGTATTATGTTGTAAATCAGATCGGGCTTTTCCGTCTTTTCTGTCGAGTATGAGAGCGCGCCCTCAAGTTCAGGAAGTGCGTCTTCAAGGGCCTTTTCATCCCTTCCAAAGACCTGCATCAAAGCCTCGCCCTTTCGCACGAAGTCTCCCGTGGTCTTTTCAAGGATGATTCCGGCGTCGGCGCATACCTCATCGTCCGTCTTCGTTCGTCCAACTCCAAGGTGAATTCCTGAAAGTCCAGTCCTGTACGCGTCTATCTTTATGAATCCGTCCTCTTTTGCCCTCAGGGTTTCAGAATGTGGACTACGCCTCGTTCCGATTTCTGAAAGGAGTTTATCTGGGTTTCCTCCCTGGCTTTCAACGTTCCTCAGAAACCTCTTGAGCGCGCGTCCGCTTTTTACGGCGTTCCAGGCCATTTCCAGCGCGTCGTCCTTTTTTTCCGCCCTGCCTGAAAGCATTATCATCTCCGCCGCCATTTCGTATGTGAGGCGGACGACGTCGGAAGGTCCGTCTCCCCTGAGACATTCCACGCTTTCCTCGATTTCAAGGAAATTTCCGATTTTTCGTCCAAGCGGAAAATTCATGTCCGTTATGAGGGCCACCGCGTTCTTTTTCATTGACTTTGCGGTCCTTACAAGCGAGGATGCGAGGTTTTCAGCGTCGCCCCTTGACTTCATGAAGGCGCCGGAGCCGCATTTTACGTCGAACACAAGGCTGTCCGAGCCTTCCGCGACTTTTTTTGACAGTATGCTCGCGGTGATGAGCGGTATGGACTCCACTGTTCCTGTAACATCCCTCAAGGCGTACAGAATCCTGTCCGCAGGAACTGTTTCCCTTGTCTGTCCGGTCATTGCGTAGTTGTTTTCCGAAATGAATTTCCTGAATTCTTCCTGGGAGAGAGAAACCCTGTAGCCCTCGATCGATTCAAGTTTGTCAAGGGTTCCACCGGTGTGTCCCAGCGCCCTTCCGCTCATCATCGGTATCTGGACGCCGCACTCGGCGGCTATGGGGGCGAGCGGGATTGAAATCTTGTCTCCGACCCCGCCTGTTGAATGTTTGTCGACGAATGGACCTTTAAGGTTCGTGCATGAGTCTTTTCCAGGACTTAAATCCATGACCTTTCCAGAGCGCAGCATTGAATCCGTGAGGAAGCCAGTTTCCTCGAACGTCATTCCGCTGAAATACACGGCCATCAGGAAGGCTGAAATCTGGTAGTCTGGAATGGAGCCGTCCACGCAGCCCTTTACGATGAAGTCTATTTCGTCCCTTGAAAGTTCCGTGGGAGCGACCGGGATTTTTTTTCCGTCGGAACTCTGCATGAAAGTTCCGCGCTTTTTTATGATTATTTCCGATGCCGTCATAAGAGTCCTCTCCCTGCCTCCAGTGAATTGAGTTTTGTTCCCACCGCGTTTTCAATAAGATAGAAGACCAGTTCCCTTGTCTGTGAAAGACCCGCCGCGTCAACCGGATAGTTCCTTGCCTCGCGTGGACTTAGATTCGCCGTGGCGGCGAGGTGTCGCACGGCGCCGATGTTCAGAAAAAAAATCGTCTTTCCGTTCCGGTCCATGCATTCCGAACATACGAACTGGTTTTCGTTTGCAAGAAATTCCGCGCCCGCGCATGAACATGATACATTATCGCCCCTTTTTTTTCCACCCAAAAAATCAAGTCCGCAGCGCGCGCAGTTCCTGCTTTCAGGCTGCACACCAAGGAGTTCAAGAAACCGCCACAAAAAACGTACAAGCCCCGTCCTGCACTGCTCGTCGTTCGTGCAAAGGTCAAGTCCGTCAAGAAATCCGTCTACAAGCGGCCAGCACAGTTCCGAATTCCCCGCGCACCTTGTCTTCAGCGCAATCTCGGCGGCCAGGGAGGACGCGTAGAATTTCACAAGGCTTTCCCTGAACGACAGCCTGTATTTTTTTACGTCGAAGTCCGACACCTTCAGGAATCCTGTCCTTGAATCCTTTGAAAGATATGCCGTTCCTGTGTTCCACGGAGAGACAAGCGACCTGAGCCTGCTTTTTCTTCCCCCGTACAGCGTTGCGTGGACCGTTCCAAGGCTTTCTGTGAAAAGGCATACGGACGAGTTTGCCTCGCCCTGTGGACTAAGAGATATTACCGTCGCCTGCGTGGTGATTGATTTTGGCATCGCCCCATTATAGTGGTTTTTCATCAAAAAAGGAGAGGAGTGGAAAAAAAATGTAAGATTTTCATGCAGTTTTTTGTTTGACTGAACGGAACTTTTTCTGGTGAATTTCCTGCGGGCGGCTGTGCGCCCTGTACA
>JBHAFG010000012.1:0-11940 GCA_041855945.1 Treponema sp.
CTTGCAGTTCTGAAAATGCTCTATATTTCGGAAAAAGAAAGCCGTAAGAAGCTTGTTGAACTTGCAAAGGTTAGCCAAAGCCGCCAGGACTTTATCCGGGCTGTTTCAAAAGATTTCCAGATTGAATACAACTTTGCAGATTATAATGAGCCAATAAAATAGAACACAAAAGACGACAGGTTTAAAGTGTAAACAGCCGATAAAATTAGAAAGGTGGATTGCACAATGGGAAGAAAAAGACAAACATTCAGTAAGGAATTTAAGGCAAAGGTTGCAGTGGAAGCTTTAAGGGAGGAATCAACAATTCAGGAGATTTCTGTTAAATACGGAGTTCATTCAAATCAGATAATGCAGTGGAAAAAGTTCGCTCTAGAAAATATGGCTGAATTATTTGAAAGACCAAATAAAAAATCTGATGAAACACGTAAGGCGGAAGAAGAAAAAGATGAACTTCTCAAAACAATCGGCACACAGAAAGTCGAATTGGATTTCCTAAAAAAAAAGTACAAACAGATATACGGTTACGAACCATCCTTGTTGAACCTTTAAACAGACATTTAAGTATAACTGATCAATGCAAGCTTCTGAGTGTCAGTCGCGGTCAGTATTATTATGAATCTGTTTCAAAGCAAGATGAAAAAGATTTCAATCTGCTTATGATGATAAAAGAAGTCCAGATGCAACATCCAGCCTATGGATATCGAAAAATCTGGCGTGAAATAAATAAAAAAGGCGGTAACACTACAGAGAAGACGGCGCGTCGTGTAATGAGAAGATTTGCTATTTCAGCAGTATTTCCAGGAAGAAATCTTTCTAAAGCCTGTAAATATCATAAAAAATATCCGTATCTTCTTAAAGGAAAGGTGATAAGATATCCGAATCAGGTTTGGTCTACGGATATCACTTACATAAAACTGCCAACAGGTAATGTTTATCTAATGGCAATAATAGACTGGTTTTCAAGAAAAGTTTTGAGTTGGAGAGTATTCAATACGATGGATGCAGTTCAGTATGCAAATCTTTTGAGGGAAACTATTGAGAAATATGGATGTCCTGCAATATTTAATACAGACCAGGGCAGCCAATTTACATCAGACATATTCATCAAAGTTCTTGAAGAATATGAAATACAAATCAGCATGGATGGACGAGACAGGGCTCTGGACAATATCCGAATCGAACGTTTGTGGAGAAGTCTTAAATACGAAGACATCTACCTTAAACGTTATGAAACCATGCAGGAACTAAAAGCTGGCGTTGATGCTTACTTCAAGTTCTACAATACAGAGCGCTTTCATCAGTCTCTCGATTATGAAGTACCAGATGAAATGTATAAATGCTTCCAGTATGAAAATCTGGAAAGGAAAGTGGCTGTTTAATCAGTACACCTTAAACTGTTTTAAATTTTGTATTGACGAAAGGGCTCGTTTTAGAAGCAACCGATAAACTTTCAGATGATGAGAAAGTTTATCTAAGTGAAGAGAATGGAAATAATATTGAATTGCCAAAGAAAATTAACATCCAAGTTACAGAAAAAGATATAATAGGAAAAGAAAGAACCATAGAGAATGATATAGAACAAATATTAAAAGTTAAGAAGCCGGACTACATTGCAGATAGTGCTTGGGAATTAAAATTTGGAAAATCATACAAAAATATAAAAATTGAAGATTCTCACTGGATTAATAAATTCTTAAACAAAGAAATTAAGCTTTATCCTGGCGATTCTATAAAAAATGGAATACACTGCGGCAATTTACCGCCACCTTTTTTAGCCATTGAAACATCCGATTCTTCTCATCAAGGTTGTGATTTGATTTTCCTGAAAGGGGGGCGAAAACAGTTCCCTTTTTTTAAACTCCCAAAAAATCAATCACATATCTACTGACAGTTTTTCCGTCAAGTTTTGCCCGCTGTCTTATATTTTCAATTTCGGCTTTTGTGCCTGCTATCGAAATTGTTGTATTTTTTGCGGCTTCCCCTTTTGGTTTTCTTCCCCCGCCGTGGTATCCGTACCCAGTATATTTTTTTTCTTCCATACGCCCTCTTGATTTTTCCACCCACAAGAGTATAATTTGAAGGAACTTGTGAAAGAATATTCCTTGGCAAGTTCATTTTCTACTCTTGTAGATGTCCCGGTGCTTACTGTTGTAATTTTTGCACCGGGATTTTTTTTAACTTCTGCAAAATTCTTTTGCAATCGTTCTAACAGCATATTCAGAATTGCAGAAATTATATCTAATATAATCCCTCATTTCTTTTTCTGACTTATTGAACGACTGACCGCCAGTATAATTCAATAATGCTTCTCTAAGTTCCTTTGTTTTCCATTTCCTACTCCTTTAGGGCTGTCGTTCCCGCTCTCTGAATATTAATATATCACTATCTTTTGTTTCTATAAATGCTTTAAACAAAAATTGTTCCACTTTTTTTTTTACAGTTATAGCCTAGTTTTTTAGTTGCAGGAAAGTTCGCTTTTTGTTTTGTTCTTGAATTGTATGACTGGCGAAATTTTGCCAGTCGGTCTATCGTTTTTACAAGATATCTATACATCTCCGTGGATATAAAAACATCAAGTTCTTCCCCGATAAAAACAATGCTTCCTGCACGGTCGCTGTAGTGGTATGTTGCATAAAGATTTTCTACGGCATTTGCAAGGATAACACGCCATCTGATAAAACGCTTTGTTCCTTTCACTTTCGCCTTTGTGTAATCGGAAAATTGCTATGAGGTGAGTTTGGCAGGGCGAGAAGTTTCTTTTCACAGATGAATCTTGCTTTCTGTCTGTTGAACTTTACGTTTCCACCATCTGCTGTTTTTGTCACGCTTCCCAACGTTCAGTGTCCGATGATTGCCGCGGCTACCACAACCATGAAAAAAATCAATGCAAGTTCCACCGTTTCAGTCCCCGCGTGTATTTTCGTCTTCGTAAAGAATTACCCGTCGGCAATCTTTTGCGTAGTCCAGTTCCATCTTCGCGCCTGTGGATTCCCGCCAGTCTTTCTGCATATAGACCGCGTCGCACACGTCAATCATCGCGAAGCAGATGTGCATATAGTCCGAATGTTCGAAGCCTTCGTTAAGGACAAGGACGGCCGGCGACATGACTTGATGTCCGGCTTTTTTCAGCCGTTTCGCGCTCTCGTAGAACTTTTTGAATACGGCGGTCTTTTCAAGTCCTGTCACTTTTCCTGCGATGTAAACTTTCATTTTTTCTCCTCGTTTTCAAGAATTCCCATCGTTTCTTTTGGGGAAAAGCCGATTTTCTGGCACTGCAATAAAAAAGAAGCGGTGGCGACCTGCAGTCCCTGATAGGTCATGCTGTTTACAGCCTGCCGCACCTGTTCCGGCGTAAGTTTGTTTTTGCCGTACATGAATGCCTTTTTCCTACCGTTCAGCCAAATCGCCATATCCGCTCCTCAATACACAAGTTTTAGATTTCAAGGCTTGCATACAGAGGATGGACACCGCGGTTTACGGGTTCGCGCCGCGATGTCCGCTGACTGATGGAAGCGTATGATTCAAGTATAGAAAATAAAAAACGCTGGCGTGGTTTAACGGCGGTTAAAAGATTGCTTGACTTCCTGGGCGTGCAGGCGTATTATTCAAGCAAAGGTAGGCGAAAGTAGAAGTCAATATAGGAGCGGACATAGGATCTTCGGATCGGCTACATGCAGTGAGGTTCAACTCCCACCGCTTTCGCTTACCTTATTTTTTTTAAGTTCATAATTTGTCTATATTCTTGAATTCCCAGTTCATTTTCATTTGCAATTCGTAAATAAAACATCGTATCAACTTTGGGAAGTTTTAAATATCGTTCTGTATGTAAAACATCAACTGCGATTTTGATGTATTCTGATTCCGACAGTTTTTTCAGAAAAATCAGATTTTTCTTTTTATCCCTGTTATCCCAGTAAACATTCGCATCAACTAGATAATCCATCAGATTTTTCCAATCCTGCCGTGTTGGTGCGTTGTCGGCTTTAGCGTGTCGCACAAGATATTTATCTCCTGTTACTAAAGCCTGCTCAAGCACAATGACACTCCTTGCTTCGACTTCAATACCCTGAGTTTTAAGAAACTCCGTCAGTTCTCTGTCTAGGAATCCAACAGGAGTTGCGTTTTTGTCATTGACTCTCTTGGCGGCCTTGTTTTTATACGCCTCGTCCACAAAGTCGTAAAGCCTTTCCCTGTAAACCGTTGAATTCTGCAGAGTCTTTACGACGGAATCCACAGCCTCCGGCATTTTATCCTGAACTTTTTTAAGGCATTCCTCCAACACGGGTATGATTCTTCCTGTCTGCCCCTGATTCCAGTTGAAGCCGGGCGTGATTCCCTGCGGTATTCGTTCAAGAGTTCCTTTTCTTTCGTTGAAATAGTTCCTGTAGTTTGGCTTCGGAGCTGTCGTCTGAACTGGAACGCGGACTGTTTTCTGAGTGTCGGGATTGTAGACTGGAACTCCGTTCTGCTCGTACTTTTGTTTTCTTGCTTCCGTTACGGCGACCGTGTAGCACTTGCACCCATAGCCGTTCTGCGGAAAAATTGAGTTCCAGAGCGGGTCGTCTTTTGGAAGAATCAGATTGCTCCACCTTACGTGTGCTTCTCGGTGGTTTGTGCTTGCTCCAAGTTTATACATGAGGTATGGGTGCAGGTCGCTTTCCATCGTGCGGTCGTACTGTCCTTTCTGGTATGCGCTCCTAAGGTTCGTGCTGTAGATTGTCTTCAAACGGCGGTCGCTTCCAAGCTGGGCGTCAATGGTTTCGCCTGTAAGAGGGTCTGTCATTTCTTTTCTTCCCCACCAGCCTTTCTGCATGAGAGAGGGCTTCAATTCCTTTTTGAACTGCTCGAAGGTCGCGCCGTTTTCTATCGCCTTTTCGAGCGCTCCTTTTATGTCGGAAAGAACGTCTATCTGCATCGCCTTTGCGACCGTGAACGCCGTTGCGTGTTCCTCGTTCCATACGGTTCTGCCGGAAACAAACTTTCTCTAACAGTTTTCTCTGTCTTGCTTATCGATGACTCCATTTCTAGTTTGGATGGCAATATTCTTTTTGCAATGAGTTTCGTTTATTGTAGGGCGAACTCCTAAAAAATCTTCAACAAATTTCTGGATTCTTAAAAAGAATGGAAAGACAACTTCATTGCAGGGGTATGGAATGAATTAAAAAATGAGAATAATAGAAATTTCACAACAATCAAAAACATAATGAGACGAATCATTGAATTTTTTTCAAAATGCTTGGAAAGTACGGCGATGATGAATTTGTAAAACCGTTATCATGTTGGATAAATGATGGTTCTCATTGCATGGCTGATGATCTGTATATTGAACAACCAGATGATTCCTTTTATCATGAAAACAGCAGTCGGTCGCCATGCTCCTTTGTGGCAATTTTCACGCCAAGCCCTACGGATGTCCGATGCGATTAAAAACAAAGTTACGGCACACCCCACTGCACTGGAATCAGGAGAAAATCAAAAAATGAAAATAAAAGAAGACATAATTGAAAAGCAAAAAGATTTTATCCAAAACCTAAGAGGAAAAACTTCCGCATTTATAAATGAAATTGACAAGTCTGAAATTGAAACGATTCTTATTTCCGGAAGCGTTTCCCGTGGCGATTACTTTCCCGGAAAAATTGACGGAATGGTTGACTTGATTGTTATGAAAAAAAACGGAAGCACGGCTACGGCGGAAAGTGTTTTCGGGAAAAATCAAAAGCCATTTATGACGTTCTATCATTGTGTCGAAAATAGGGGGCTTTGGCACCAAATCCTTTTTACTGATTTTATAACAGTTGATATATTTAAAACGTTGGACGAGCCTCGAAAATTTTCTGTATTGGAATCTCAGGCTTTGTATGACTCAAACAGTTCCTATAAAAATGAACTTGCAAAAATAAAGCAGTTTTCAAAAGATGATGTAAGGAATAGTTTGAACGGTGCTTTGGGCTACATTCACTATCTGATTTCAGAGTACAAGAAAGACCGATGGTATCGTCGAGAAGCGTTCATTCAGCTGCATGAAAATCTGAACGCTGCAATACGTGCAGGAATCCGTTCTTTGTTTTATTTGAATGGATTTTATTGTCCCGCAGAGGACAGGGCGATTTATCATTCGCACAGCCTTCCAAAACTTCCTGAAAATTATGCCGACTTGATTTTGCAGGCTTGCACTCAGGTTGCAGATTCGGAAGAAGATTATTTCAGACGGGAAAAAATCTTTATGGAAAAAATAGTCAGATTCATAGAGGAGAATAAGGATTTTGAATAATCGGGGCTGCCGTGGAAAATATTGCTTTGAATATTTGGATTGAAATGAGAAATGGCGTAAAAGTCCGACTGACATCCAAAAAATTATATAATTCTGATGAAAAATATATTTAATGGTGAAAGGTCGCAGAGTTTTTGACGGCTCCGGAAAATGTGTTGGTTTCGGCGCTGCCTATCCGACGGAGCAGAGTATGGTAAAATCATGATGAGAAAGAAATTTATAAATGCGTGGTGGAATAAACGCACAACACAGTTTTACGACCGGCGAATCAAAGCAGACAGTCGAATCAAAGCCTGCTGTCGCACGGTGTCGTTTGTCGTTTTGGTGAATGTCATGCCACACAACCGCTGCAATATTGAAAAAACTTAAGGATAGGGATATTGAATAAAGATATCAGGGTAAAAATCATACAGATAGAGGAAAAACAGGATACAATCGATGGGATTGCAAGTAATTGGGTGATTGTAGAAGTTCAAAATGGCGCAAAAGACAAAGATGGAAATCCTGTAAAATATGCGACGGCTGGAAGATGTTTTGCAGGCTATCTAAAATACGCGCCTCCGGTTTTGTATGTCCCTGATTATGAAAATGGAAACGGAACTATAATAGCCCAAACAGAAGACGACGATTTTTGTATTCTGAAAAGAAGGCATCGGCAGAAGTTAAAACTTGTGGGAAATCCTTGAAAAAATCAATGCAGGAAGCAGAACCTGGACGGTAAGAAAACTTCATCAGGTACTTTCTGTTTTTTCAGAAAAAGCCTTTGTTGAGGTGCGGGATAAACCGGGATTTACAGGAACTTCCGTGATTGCAAAAATTCCTTCAAGCCATAAAAACGGCAACGGGCAGGAAAACATCTTTGTTGAAGCAATGACTGAAGAATATGAAGGTTCTTACAGAAAACATTGGGTAAGAATAACGGTAGACGGCAAGTCAGGATGGATTCCAGGAGCGTGTCTTTCTGCGGAACGTGGCGGTCCCACTTATTGCATTCCAGAAGATTTGATTTCTTTTAGTAATGGAGATGCGCCTTTGAAAAAATCAAAAGATACAAAACAATGATTTTATTGAAAAATATCTTGATGGAAAAAGAAATCCTGTCATATCATACAGGCAAGGAAGGTAATGGGGCGTTTTATGGGCCTGCAAAAGTAACATTGAAAAGTTAGAAAAAAAGCAACAGCCTGTTTCTTTCTTTAAAGAAGCGCACTGCAGGAAGGTTTTATAATATATTTTTTTTAGCGAACCAGTCCTGCTTCCATCACCAAGCCCGCCGCGCCGTTTGGAAAGGCGTTCCTTACTCTTCCGGTTTCCATGAAGCCCGACTTCCAGTATATGTGCCTTGCGCCAAGCCAGTTTTCGTTTACAAGCAGGACTTCGCTCTCCACCATGAACTTTTCCCTCATGCGAAAAAGGCTTCTTTTAAAAAAGTCCGACGCTATTCCCCGTCCACGAAATTCTGGAAGAATGGCGAAACTTGAAATGTACAGGATTTTTCCACCGCCTGCGTGAAGTTTTTTTATGCTGTGTCCAACGGCAAAATCACTGTGGTCTGGAACAGTTTTCCAGAGTTCCGAGCAAAAATATCCCGCCGCCGAATGATTTTCGTCGTCGTAAAGGAGCAGGAATCCTTCTGGAAAAATTTCAATTCTTTCCGCAAATACGCGCTCGTCCTCCTGTATTTCAGGAATGAACGAGGCCCTTTCGATTCTCATTATGTCCGATATGTCGGATTTTTCCGCGTTTTTTATGAAAAGCATTTGTCTTCCATGATTTTTTCAAGCAGGGCGGCACAGCCTTCGGCGATGTCATCGTACGTCCTGTCGAAATTTCCCGTGTACCACGGATCTGCTATGTCCCTGTCCCTGCCGGCGAACGAAAGCAGAAGTTTTACCTTGTCCTCCGGGTCCTTGTTCCAGAGTTTCTGCATCCTGTAAAGGTTTTCGATGTCCATTCCTATTATGAGGTCGTATTTTTTGTAGTCCTCTGCCGAAATCTGCCTGGCGCTGCGCGAATTGAAAGGAATTTTCATTTCGGAGAGTTTTTTTCTTGTTCCGTGGTGTATGTCGTTTCCGATTTCTTCACGGCTTGTCGCCGCGGAATCAACGGTGATTTTTCCAGACAGTCCAGCGTCAAGAACCATTTTTTTGAACACGAACTCTGCCATTGGAGAGCGGCATATGTTTCCGTGGCATACAAAAAGAATTTTCTTCATCATTCAGCTCCTGCCTTCAGCGGCTCGAACACCTTCCTGACGTTTTCCGTAAAACATTCCATGTCCTCTTTTAGCGTGTGCAGGAATGTGTTTTCCTCAAGCGTTCCAAGAACCGCCTGCATTTCCTCGGTCGAGTCGTACAGCATCGTCCTGTAATAGTCCGTGTAGTCCTTCCTCTTTGATTCAACAGACTTTTCGTAGGCGAGGGTTGAAACCTCCACCACGTCGGAGACCACGTTGCACACCTGTTTTTCCGTGAAGTCCTCAAGTTTTGTGGAATACATCCTTTCAAGTATGAAAACAGAGTACGCCGCCTTGAAGTCCGTGTAGTTTTTCTGACATTCGTCGTAGAACGAGTGTATTTCATCCCACGAGTTTAATTCTCCGTCCTCTATTTTTTTAATCAGCGTCCGAATCCTTTCTTCCGGCACAATCTGTCCGCCAAGATTCTTCCACGAGGTGTGCAGGGGAATGGACTTTATTTTTTCAGAGACGATTTTCTTTGTTATTCCGTCAAGCGAATGTTTTTCTGAAAATTCAATCAGTGAGTCCGCGATGAAATACTTTAAAATCTTCCTGTAAACCTTGTATGCAAGTCCCGGCTTGTATATCCTCGCGCCGTATTTTTTCTGGCACGTCGGGTCTTCCAGCGTGAATGAAGTTTCAGGTCTTGAATGAAGGAAGTCCTTGGCCTGAAGGAGCAGTTCCTCCCTGTTCGATGCCTTTGCGTGGCGTTCGGGGTCCAGTTCTGAAAGCCTCTTTGACGTGAGGCTTATTATCCTGTCTATCGCGGCGATTATTTCCTGCACCGTGTCCGGCGCTATGGGGTTTGTTTCTATGTTCTGGACTTTTATGAACCTTTTGTCGCGTGCAAGGAACTTGTATTTGTTGCGTATTATCGCGAACGCGTCGTACACAAAATACCATGCCGGAACTATCGACACGGGCGAGGCCGGATCTTTTCCTGGCGCAAGGAGCGCGAAGGGGTAGGGGATGTCAAGTTCATAGTGGTAGTCGCCCTTTCCTGCAAGGACGAACGACGCGAACCGTGAGTTGTGCTTGAAGCTTGTGCATAGTCCCGGCCAGAATCCGCGTCCTGCAAGAATTTCTCCGTCGGGGCTGCGCGAGTTGTGGTTGCTTCCGATTGTCGCCCCGGCCGCTATGTTCGACTGTCCAAGAATCGTGGTTGAAATCAGGAACGAGGAGTTGTGGTGCTGCTCGTGGAACGGATATATGAGGTTGTTCAAAAGTTCACAGCATGAAACTGTAGAGTTGTCGCCAAGAACGGAATTCAGAAGCCTTGCCCCGTATTTCAACTGGCAGTTCCGCCCTATTACAAAACGGACCGCAACCGCCTGGTAGAAAATCCTGCTTCCTTCGCCCATGATTCCGTTTACAAGTTCAACGCCTTCTCCAATCTGGCTCACTTCGTCTGGACCTGAAAGGATCGTTACGTTCTTTATCTTGAACGCGCCCTTTATGTACGTGTTCGCCCCGATTTTTGCGTCCTTTATGAGCGTGGTGTTCTTTATAACTGCGTCGCTTCCCACAGTTCCGTACGTGTCAAGTTCCCTTGAAAAATCCCTTTCAGTGATTTCCCTGAGCCTTTCAAGGAGCTTCCTGTTTCCCCTTTCCTTTGACCACAGGGCGGCGTCCGCGCATATCATCTTTTCAAAAGGAAGGACTTCCCGTCCGCCGTTCTCGTTTCCAACCGCTATAGTGACGCGGTTTGATTCAGGCTCGCCCTTCTTTAAAATTCCGTTTCCAAATTTTGAATGGTTTGTGCAGCTCATCTCCTGCACGTTGAAAATCATCACCCTGTCGCCAAGACGGTAGTTTTCAAGATAGAATGCGTTCGTTATAGCGTTGTCGTTTCCTGTTACAACGTTCTTTAACTGCGAGTTGAATATTCCTGTGCGTATTTCAAGGTCGTGGTGCTTTATCCATGCCGACCAGAGCCTTCCAAGCACTATGAAGCCCGAAAAATGGGAGCTGCGTACAAGCCTTGGATCGAAGCCCATCTTGTCGTCGTCAACGTAAAAGTTGCTCCATGTGCCGTCGTCGCAGGAGTTCAGGTTGTCCTCAAGAACGGAAATTTCTGCTGGAGTCAGGCGGCGTTTGCCCTTCAAAAGTTCGCTTGGAACATCACGGACGCCTTCAGGCGTTTCTATAAAAGTTAAGGTCGACATCTCTATAATATATGTTAATTCGGCACATTAGTCGATTGATTTTTTCACGCACGGCTGTAAAATAAAGCCATGAAAAAATACATTCCGATTCTGGCGTTTTTCCTTTCGTCCGCCCAGGCGTTTTTTGTTTCCGCCAACACGCAGTTGTATGACGCGCCGAACTTCTACACGTACACCGCGCGCGACACCGACACCAATACAGGCGCATATTCCGACCTCTACACGTACACCCAGGCAGAACCGGACGCCATTACAGAGTCCAATACAGGCGCCAATAAAAAATACAGCGCGGCACCGCAGGACAATACGTCTTCCAGAAAAGAAAACCTCAAGCATAATCCGTGGAGCCTCATAATATACAGAAGCGAAAACGATCCCTCGCTGAACGCCATACGCTGTCTTGTAAAAATCACGGACGAGGACGGAAACGACGCGTTCGGCACAAAGGTCAACGCAACGTACGAATGGACGAGCATTCCAGGCCGCGTTCACTCTTACCGGAAGACACGCTACCTGCTTGGCGGAATGGCGATGCACCTTGTCCTCAAGCGCGGAAAATACAGGATTTCAGTCCACACACCAGAAGACGACCTTGCGTATTTTCCGGGCGAGGCGAAATCCGAATGGAAAAGCAACGAGTTTTTATACGACACCCAAAATCCCGCAAAAGTTATATTCGTGTATCCCGCCGCAAACGAAAACGGATTTTACAGCGGAGAATGGATTGTTGGCGCGTTCGCACCAAAATGGTTCCGTTTTACAAAACCCGTGATGTAATTTTTTCTTTTTTTTTCGGGGCGGAACGAAACCTCCTACTGGTGTTCCCGGTCCCGCTTGCGCTCGGTGCTGCGCACTTTCAAGGCGGCTTCCCGCCTTGAAAACCGTCCATACCAGCCGCCTTTACTTTTTCCTGTACAAAAACGCCCACGACCAATACAAAAAACCTCTTGAAAAATACACCTTAAAAAAAATCCCTTCCAGAAACATACACGGACCTTTACAGTATAAAAATATTGTTGCACATTCGCTTGTGTACAATGTTTTGTAAAAAGCGCAAAAAAAAGACGGCCTCCATAAGGAAACCGCCTTTTACAGTTCTAAGGAAAGATTAGAAAGAACCTGCAACCGCAACGGCGCATACCAAAAATCGAAAATGCGTTAAAAAAAATGTCCCTGGCGGACATTTTTTAGCATTTACCGTAAAAAGGTTCGTCGGATTTATCCGACGGCCAACCGCGAAAGCGGTGGCTTGCGCAAAAAAAAAA
>JBHAFG010000013.1:0-40757 GCA_041855945.1 Treponema sp.
AAGCTGCCCGTCCAGAAAACTGTAAAACTCAGAATCCTCTACAAGGTCGGAATTTTCGTCATTTTTAGGATATTTTTTATACCGCACGTCCCATTTTCCGTCGGAATCGGTGTCCCAGCTTGTGATTTTTCCGCCGTGCGGAAGATATTCCTCCGTGAAATCAGGGACCGTGTCGCCGTTCCTGTCTATCTGTATCATCCTCACATAGAGCGTAAAATCCGCTGAAGGAAGAGCGAAAACGTTCGCCATAACCCGGCTCCTCTCTGTTTCAGACGAAATGAACGAACCGTCCGAATCGAAGCCAAAATATTCTGTGGTTTCAAAAATTCCGTCTCCCGTGTTGTCAACCGAGCGAACGTATGGAAGTCCGTCCTTAAATCCTGCGTGGGCGTATGCGGTTCCCCTTGAAAAATATTCAGCGGCCTGTACAGTTCCGTCAAGAACTGAAAAACGTATGAAAGCGTCGGCTCGTTCATCGGTTGGAATTTCATACGAGGTGCAGGAAGAAAGCAGAAGCGAAGTGTCAAGCCTTGAAGAAGCCTCGCGCGGAAATGGAACGAAAAAATCTACGTCAAAAAGGAATTTCACAAGTTCATGGCTCTTCATCTCCACGGGCGACCAGCGCATGGTTTCGTCAAGAAGGTTGAACAGAGCCGCTCCACGTTCATGCTTTTCGCTTTTATACACCGCCTGGACGACCGCGGGATATGTTCCGTATGAAAGAAGCACGTTTCCCTCTGTAAGTTCCACTGTTTCAGGAACGCCAAAGTCGCACTTTACGGACCACTCGATGACTCCATCGTTGTCTGAATCCCAATAAAACGATTCAGGCCTTCCTCGAAGATATTTTACAAAAAGTTCAGGCTCGCCGTCCATGTTCGTGTCAACTGTCAGAAGCCCAGAAAAAGCGTCAAGATGCTCCCTGACCGACTCCACTGTGTCCGCGTCAGTAACGCGCGGAAGAAAATCCTCAAGAAGTTCAAGGCTGATTTTCTGGTCCGCGAAGGACGTGAAGTAATCCCACGCCTCCTGTTCGCTCATAAGTCCGTTTTCAAGCGCGAGAGCCGCGTAAAGCGGATGCCTCATTTCATGCGAGGAAAACGCCTGCAAAAGCCTCTTCTGTCTTTCCCCGGATGCGAACATCGCCGCGTACACCTCAAGTTCTGCGTCGGGATTTTCGTATTCAGGCATTTTTGCTATGAACGAGTCCGCTATTTTCTGAACAAGCGCATCAGAAACCTCGGACGAGGAAAATCCGCCCCTCTTTGAAAGAAGATGTTCGTATCTGAAAAAAAGTGTCGGAAAACGAAGGTCGTACGTGTATATTTTTCTTGCGGAATTGATTTTTTCACGCGCCCTTGAAACTGAAGTTTCAGTTCCAAGCCTGTAATACGCCTTTGCCCGTATGAACTCGGCGTCGGAACTGTAAATCATTGGATTCATGTCCAGAACCGCAAGCGCCTGGTCGTATTTTCCCGTGTCGCAGAGCATATCCGCGTAAAGAATCCTCGCTCCATCCCTGTTGTAGTCAACCCACTCGCCCTCGGTCATAGCCTTCGTTACAAGCGCAATGACGGAAACCCTCGGCTCTCCGCTAAGGTTTGCCGCGGCGGCCTTCATGTACCATAGGTCTGCGATGGAAGGGTCGTATGAAAGTCCAAGTTCTATCTGGGATGAGGCGTTTTCAAGGTCGTTTGACGAAAGATAGTTTTTTGCAAGGTTCAGGCATCTTACGGCCGTCCTGCGGTTCGCGGCCTGCACCGAGGCGGGGGATGAAAAAACTGTGAACGCACAGAACACAAACAGACAAAGAGCAAGCAGATTTTTTTTCATACTATCCTCGGACAATCCAGTTTTTATGGCCGACAACGCTTCCCATGACGGCAAGAATTTCCTGCGCGCAATCCGAAAGCCCCTGCACGACAGGAACAAGGTCTTTTTTTTCCGCGGGAACACGCCAGTCGGAAAGAATGTCGCTTACGTTCTTCATGCAGCCTGTGGAAGTCAAAATCCTGTCTTCAATCTGGCGGCTCCTGACAAGAACAGGAAGCCTGACCTCAAGCAGTCCCTGTGGAAACTGCATCACATGAAGACCGTCTTCGCCTTCCTCCACGTTCAAAACGCCAAACGGAAAATCAAATTTTCCAGATTCTTCAATTATAGCAAAAAAACTTGAATCAGTCGCTAGAATTTCAGGCTTTTTGACAGAAACGCTATCCTCATCAAAGCAGAAAGATGCAGTTCCCATTGAAATTTCAAATTTGACCTCGGAAGACAGAATCCGTCCTGCAAAATCGGACACCATCCTGTAAGGAACGCGTCCCCTAACCTTCAGTTCTGTAAGACTCCGGAACACAAGACGGGTCGCAACGGCAATGTCCGTATTTTTAATGTCCGCCCTGGAAAAAACAATCTTTTCGTCCGACTTTGCGACCGGCGAAATCCTTGAAACCTCGCGGACAAAATGCTCGTCGTCGTGCATTGTTTTTTCCGCCCCGGAAAGAAGAGCCTTGCGCCAGCCGTGGAATTTCTGGTCTAAAAGTGGAACAAGACTGCCCCTTATCCTGTTTCTAAGATATTTTTCGTCAAAATTCGTCGCGTCCGTCCGCCACGAAACTCCCTTAGTCACAAGATAGTCCTCGATTTCACCGCGTTCAATGTCAAGCAGCGGACGAACGTAAAATGAACGCTTTTCCATGATGCCTGACGAGGGCGAACCCTGAATGAAGCGCATGAGCAGGGTTTCAAGATTGTCGTTCATGTTGTGCGCAAGACATACAAAATCAAGGCTGTATTTTTTTTTGAACCTTTCAAACGCGGCGTATCTTAGGCTTCTTGCCGCCTCCTCGATTCCAAGACCGCGTTTTTCAGAAAGACGCAGAACCTCGCCCTCCGCGAGCGTTTCTGTAAAAAGTTCAACGTCGCGTCCGGCCGCCCTAAGAGATGAGCATAACTCCTCAACAAAATCGGCATCTCCGCCGCTTTCCGCATCGCTTCTGATCCTGTGGTTCACAGTTACAACCTTTATGGAATTTCCATATTCCGCGCAGATGGTGGAAACGCTCTCCAAAAGGGCGACTGAATCCGCCCCGCCGGAGACCGCAAGCCCGATTTTTGCAGAGGAAACGTCAACTCCGTTCCCAAGAAGATTTTCGCGCACGCGCCCTTCAAATTCGGAAGCGTCTTTAAAAATAGCCATACGCACATTCTACGCCATTGTTTAAAAAAAAATAAGGCTGTCCGCAAAAAGACAGCCTTAAAAAATCGTCAAAGTAAAAAATTACTAGCGTGCAGGTGAAACGCTTACAAGTTCAGCCTCTGGATCTGTAAGGATCGTAACGCCCTTTCCAAGATTCAAGTCCTTTACCTTGAAAGTGTCGCCGATGTTCAACGCGGAAACGTCAACAACAACCCTTTCTGGAAGATTTCCGATCGCCGCAAGAATTCTGATTTCTGGCACGTGCTTGAGCAGGAAGCCACCCTTGAGCACACCGGCCGCGTTTCCAGAGAACTGGACCTTGAGCGTGTACTTGAGTTTTTCGTCTTTTGCAGGCGCAAAAAAGTCAGCGTGAAGAACCCTGTCGTTCCTGATGTTGTACTCAACGTCCTTTATCACAACTTCAGTCGCCTTTCCGTCAACGTTGAGATTTACAGCCGTTGTGGCGGTGATCGACCTCCATACCTTGTTGAATTCAACCTCGTTCACTTCAAGCATAGTGGCTTCGCCCTTTTCGTTGTATACAACGGCAGGGATACTACCTACTTCTCGAAGTCTTTTTGCAGCGGATTTACCTGTCGAAGTCCTTACCTTCGCATTGATTGTCTGCTTTGCCATTTCTTAAAGCTCCTTGTATCCTAAAATTTACGTGGAGGTCAATATATCAAAAAGAGGAATTAGTTTCAATATTGAACCTGCACGCAGGGATTCCGTGCAAGCCTAAAATTCACTACCGAAAAAAAACGTGCAGTCCGCCATGCAGAAACATACAGAAAAATATATAAACATACAGAAAGCCGAAATCAAAAAAAAACGCGATAATTGAGATTTTCACAGATTGCTAGTATAGTCTTTTACATGGACAAAGCATTTACACCCTATCTTGAAAAAATCGAAAAATCCCTGATGGAAAACCTTCCGTCAAAAACAAATCCGTCATGGCAGAAAGAAACTTTTGGAATCCTTTCAGACTGCGTGAACGACGCGCACATACAGAACCTCATACTCCCATGCCGCAGCCTTGTAAATCTTGGCGGAAAAAGATGGAGGCCGCTTTTGATGGTGCTGTGCTACAGGCTCGCGCTTGAATCCGGCAGAAATCCGCTCATCACGGAAGATGAAACATACAGCCTGACCTCGCTTGTTGAGTTCGTCCATACGGCAAGCCTCATCCACGACGACATAGAGGACGGAGCCGACACAAGACGCGGAGAAAAGGCGGCGCATATAAAATTCGGGCTGGACACCGCGCTGAACGCAGGAAGCTGGCTTTACTTCCAGGCGGCAGCCTGCATACAGAAACTGAACGCGAGCGACCCGTTCAAGACAGGAATACACACGCTTTACACGACTCTCCTTCGAAGGCTGCATCTTGGGCAGGCGATGGACATATACTGGCACAGAAATCCCGACGTGTTTCCAAGCCCCGACGAATACACCCAAATGGTAAGGTGCAAGACCGGAACGCTTTCAAGCCTTGCAGTTTCAGCTGGGCTTCTTGCAGGCGGATTTTCCAATACAGAAATTGCTTCCGCGATGGGCACGGCGGAAGCGCTGGGCGAGGGCTTCCAGATTCTTGACGACGTACAGAACCTCACCACTGGAAATCCGGGAAAAAAACGAGGAGACGACATAGTTGAAGGAAAAAAGAGCCTTCCAGTTCTCCTACACATACAGGACCGTCCTGAAGACGCAGAAAAAATCGTGGAATTCTTTAAAAAAGCCTCCGCAGAAGGACCTGAAAGCGACGCCGTTGAAGGCTGCATAAAACTCCTTGAGGCCGCAGGTTCAATAACAAGGGCAAAGGAAAAAGGAACCGCCATGATAGAGGAAAATGCAAAAATACTTTCACGCTTTGGAGGCGTGGCGGAAAGCGCGGAAAGTTCCGTTCTGATTTCAAGACTGTTTTCAGACATGATGGATTCAGGGGCGAAAAAGTGAACGAAAGACCCGACCTTTTAAACGACGAGGCTATAAAACTTTCGCGCAGCGGACTTTACGACGAAGCCATAGCCTGCTTCAAGCGGGCCCTTCTGATAGAAAAGGAAAACCACCTAATCTGGTTCAACCTTGGGCTTACGTTCAGGGACGCGGGAATGCTTGAGGACGCGGTTGACGCCCTGGAAAAGGCGCGTTCCATTCCAGAGTCTGACGGAAACGAGGATTTGATGGAGGCCCTGGCCGTAACGTATTTCGACCTTGGGAACTTCGACATGGCGCTTGAGGTCTGCAACGAAGGCCTTGAAATAAACGAATCAAACGCACAGCTGTGGAACACTGCGGGAGCGGTATTCTTCAACCAGGGAAATTTCACGGACGCGCAGGAATCTTTCGAGGCGGCGGTGATTTTAAATCCGTACTATCCAGAGGCGCTCTACAACCTTCGCGACACATACAGGGAACTCAAGAACCAGGCGGGCTACGAGGACTGCGCAAGAAGGCTGAGCCAACTTAAGATTGCGCCGTAGCGTACTGCGTCACGCATACGCGTAAAAACGCCTGCAAATCATGGAGACAAAATTGAACAAAAAAGAATTCTATGTTGTAAAGGAAATAAGGGAAAACCTCGTAACCGTATCGCCGCTTGAAAGCGTGCAGGCGGAAGGCGAATCTCCCAAAATTCAGGCGGCAAATCCGCACAGGCTGAACGTCCAGATTGGCTCTGTGGTCAAACTTACAGTCGCAAAAAAGAATGAATTTTTAATGGGATTTTCCGTGCTTTTTTCTCCCGTGGTGATGGCGTTCATAGGATACGGAGCGGTACACGCCGCCGCCGTGCTGCTCAAAAAAAATCCGCCTGAAATCCTTAAATTCCTTTCAGCGGCGGCGACGTTTTCTGCCACCGCTGGACTGGAATTTTCCCTCACAAGAAACGTAAAAAGCGTGATGCTTCCCGTCATAACGCGCGTGTAAAAGAAAGTCCACCAAACCTGCGCTCATTTCCGTACGGACTCAACGACAAGAAGTCCGTCAGGCATGAGTTTTCCGTCGGAATAGCAGGATTCAACAAGTATTTTTCCAACCTTGCCGACATCCACGGCTTTTTTAGAACAGTTTACAAACACGTCTATTGAACCTTCGTCGGATTTTTTACAAAGATGAAGGAAACGTCCGTCCTCCGGCCTCACGTTTTCCTCTGTGATTCCAGATTCAGAAAGTCCTCCATACATGAAATCCATTTCATCCGAGCAGAAAGCACCGTGGCTCCTGCGCAATTTTATGAGCGTCCTTGTAAATTCAATGTCTGAATCAAAAAGCCCTGCGTCAATCTCAGTCCACGGCATGCACCTTCTACAGTCCGGGTCGTGTCCGCCTTCAAGCATGACCTCCGTTCCGTAATAAATGCACACTGAACCCGGCATGCAGAAAAGAAGAGCCAAAGTCTGCCTGGCCCTGTTCCTGTTTCCTCCCGCACGGTTCAATATCCTCATGGTGTCGTGGCTGTCCATCTGGTTGAACAAAACCCTGTTCGTCTGGGCGTAATACATAGAGGCGCAGCGGTTCACGGCGTATTCAAAATCCTTTACGCCGGTATTCTCGTCCAGGCAGAAATCCGCAATCGCGTTCTGGAGCGGATAGTTCATGGTGGCGTCGAATTCCTTTGAAGAAAGCCACTGGAACGCGTTGTGCCAGATTTCTCCCACTATGTAGAAGTCCTTTTTTTCCTCGTCCATGGCCTTTCTGAGTTCACGGCAGAACGTATGGGAAATTTCGTTTGCAACGTCAAGCCGTATTCCGTCGATGTCGTATTCACGCACCCACGACCTGCATATTCCAATTATGTATTCAATCACTTCGGGATTGTTCGTGTTCAGTTTTGGCATGTAGTCCGCAAAAGCGAAGGTGCTGTACTTTTTTTTCATGGCGTTGCTTTCTTTTCCAAAAGAGGGCGGAACAAAATCGTAGTCGTTCACCATGAACCAGTCTGCGTATCGGGATTTTTTTCCGTTTTTAAATACGTCCTGCCACATGGGAAATTCAAATCCCGAATGGTTGAAAACTCCGTCCAGCATTATCTTTATTCCACGCCTGTGGGCCTCGGCGCAGAGTTTTTTCATCGCTTCCTTTCCGCCGAATTCAGGGTCGATTTTCCCATAGTCGTCGGTGTTGTATTTGTGCTGGCTTGACGAAAGGTTCACGGGCGTCATATATATTCCCGTTATTCCAAGAGACTCAATATAGTCCAGCCTGTCGGTGATTCCCTGAAGGTTTCCGCCGTACCTTGGCTCCTTTCCGTGCCTGACTTCCTCGCCGAGCCTTCCCCACGGAAGCAAATCCTTCACCTGAAAGCCTATCTTTCCGCGCGCGAATCTTGCAGGAAAAATCTGATACCATACGGCCTTTTCCGTCCACCTGGGCGGCCTCGTTACATCCGACGGATTGAGCCACGGAAAACAGAAGCAGCCTGTAAAATCCTTGATTCCTGCAAACTGTTCCGGCGTAAAAAATCCGGTCTCAAGAAGATACATTTCCTCCGTTCCCGAAACCAGCCTGAAATAATAGCGGCACCTCTTGAACTCAGGCCTGAGCCTTGCAGTCCATCGAATTTCTGCCTGCAGTTCCTTTTTTGCAGAAACCTCCACCTCCGTTCCCTCCCACGAGGAGCCGCCGCCAAAAATTCCTCGCACAAACGGATCTCCGTGCGTAAGAAAGACTTTTTCAACGTCTTTTCCAGTCGTCAAGTTGATTTCAAGAGTGTCCTCGTCCAACGCGTAGCAGAAGTTTCCGAAAGACAGGTGTTTTATCGCCGCAATGTTCACGAAAACACTCTATCAGAATCAAAAAAAAATTGGAATAAAGAAATTCTAATAATTTGACAACGATAAATTTGCGTTTATAATTCTAGGTATGCTTACGGAGATTGAACTTTTTGCTCCCGCAAAGGTAAACATTGGACTTAAGGTACTGCCAAAGACTGAAAACGAGCCTTATCACCAGATAGAAAGCATTTTTCAGTCCGTGAACCTGAAAGACAGGCTTACATTCAGGGTGCAGGAAGGCTTCGACAGGTGTTCTGTAACATGCGCCCGGATGGTCCTTCCTGAAAAAAACACAATCACCGCGGCATACGACGCCTTTAGGGAAGTGACCGGGCTTGAAAAATTGAGGGCGGTTCAAGTTGAACTTGAAAAGAACATTCCCTCTGGCGGAGGACTGGGCGGAGGCTCGTCCGACGCGGCCGCGGCAGCAAGGGCGCTTGGAGAGATACACGGAATTGAACTTGACGCTTTGCAGTGCGACAGAATCGCCGCAAAAGTTGGAAGCGATGTATTTTTCTTCTTTCACTGCGACAAAGACGGCAGAGGATGCGCTGTGGTTTCCGGACGCGGTGAAAAAATATATGACATTGAACCCCGTTCCGACCTTTTTTTTGCGCTGGTGTTCCCAAAGGTTCACAGTTCCACAAAGGAGGCGTACCGTCTTGTTGATGAATATTACGCATCGGGAAGATACGACGGGGTTGAAAATCCTGCTTTGGGTGAGCTAAAAAAGGTTTACAGGACTTCCATAAAACACTGGAATTTTGTAAACTCTTTCACAGCCCCTTTGTCTGAGCGCCATCAAGAAATTGGAGACGCCCTGCAATACATCCGGCAAAGCGGTGCTTTATTTTCTGACATGTCAGGCTCCGGATCTACTGTTTTTGGAATCTATGATTCCAGAGAGGATTTAAAACACGCCGTTGAATCACTGCGTGCGAAAGGCTTGGAAACCGTCTGCGCGGAATAAGCCTTAAAATAATCAGCAATAGTTACGGAGGTAGACCTATGCAGATTACTGAATTACGTATTCGTAAAGTTGAGGACGAGGGCAAGCTTAGGGCTTACGTCACGGTAACATTTGACAACTGCTTTGTTGTGCACAATGTTAAGATTATCGAAGGACAGAACGGTCTTTTCATAGCTATGCCCAGTCGCAAGACCGCAAACGGCGAATACAAGGATGTCGCTCACCCAATCAGTCCGGAGTTCAGAAACGAACTGCAGGAAAAGATTGTTGGCGAGTATAACGTCGGTCACATAGAAACAGGTCCTGAAGACTAGTTTCTTGCCTGATAGAAAATTGCGACGTTGGCAAGCGGTAAGCCCCCGGCTTTTGGTGCCGGTATTCCACTGGTTCGAATCCAGTCGTCGCAGTAAAGCCCCTGTTTTTCAGGGGCTTTTTTTATTCAAGTTGCCAAAGGTCCGCTCGTAATGATGAAACTTGCGCTCAAAAAAAATGGTTTTCCATGGACTTTATGTGTTATAATCACCGAATGAAACTGAAAAGAACGCTCGCCCTGACGGCCATGATTTTTTCCGCCGCGCTTTCATTTGCGGACGCAGACGTTCTGCGTGAAAAATTCGTCGCGGCGGCAAAATCATACATCGGAACCCCATACAGATACGGCGGCATTTCAAAGGCTGGTCTTGACTGCTCGGGGCTTGTATACGTCGCGGCGTTGGACTCCGGAGTTGGAAACCTTCCACGCACGGCGGCGGCGATACATTCGCGAAGTTCAAAAATTTCAGACAGGGAGATTGAAAAAGGCGACCTTGTTTTTTTCTGGGCGGGCGGACGCATTTCGCACGTAGGAATATATCTTGAAGAAGGAAAGTTCATCCATTCGGCGAGCGACGGACCGCGGACAGGCGTTATAATAAGCAGGCTTTCGGAAACCTACTGGAAAAACCACTATTACGGAGCGGGACGCTTCATAGCATCCGCGGAAAATGTAAAAAAATCTGAAGGTCCGAACGGAACTTACGCTGAAGGAAACAAAAACGGAAAACCTGCATTTGAAGACGGTGCAAAAAAATCCAAATACGGAGAAGAACGAAAAAAGGGTCCGGACAATTTTTTTTCAGCGGATTTCACTGGAACTTTCAACTGGTCTTTTTTTTCGGGGGAAGAAACTGTGTTCATCGCGAAGGGAGGCTCCGCTCAGGCTGAAATCCGCACAGACGCGTGGGAGCACGACGTTGGATTTTTTTTCAGGACGACGTACGCGCATGACGGCGGAAACAGTTTTTTTCAGAGTTTTGAATTTCCAGTTGGAATGCTCTTTTACGTGAACGATTTTTTGCAGCTGTACGCGGGCGCCGTTTTTTCAGGCGGCAAAAATCCAAGGCAGAATCCACATTGCAAAATTCCTGTAAAAAACACTGCGTTTCCAGGAATTTTTGGAATGAAAATAACATTTCCAGAGATGAAGATAAACGATTTTTCGTCAGTCGCGCTCGTGCAGGATTTTTCATACACGCTGTACAGGCCCGCGGAAAAAAACAGCCAGGTTTCAGCGTTTGAGATTTTCGCGGAAAGCCTTTCGTTCAACACGGGGCTTTCATACAGGCTGAAATTTTAAACGGCGTCCGCCCAGAACGAGCATGCGGATATATACAGGAAGTTTTTAAATAGCGCAAAAAAAATCCCCTTCCATAAAAAAATACGGACATAGGGAGCGTACGTACGTATTGCATTAAAATATTTTTTACACTATACTCGTCTTGTTCATGGGGCTGTAGCTCACCTGGCTAGAGCGCTACAATGGCATTGTAGAGGTAGTCGGTTCAAGTCCGATCAGCTCCAATTTACACCCTTCCTACGTTTTCGCAGGCCACAAGATTCACTCCTGACTGCATGAAATCCCGGACAAGAACATCCCCTTCTTTTACAGGAGCGTCCACTGTAAGACGCCTTACAAACTGCATGCTTCTCAGAAGGCTTTCCTTTGGAATCTCTCCGCTTGACTTTGCTGACACAAGGGGCCGCGTTCCGCCTTCAACCGCCACAGTGCAGGTGAGCGTGCGGGACGGATCTGTAAGTTCCTTGAACGCGTACTCCTCACCTCTTTTACAGGCGTTTCCAGAAACTTTCAGCGCTTCCTGCGTTCCCTGAACCTCAAGAAGGCAGCCCATTGGACATATTATGCAGGTAAGATGTATCTTTTTTGCGGACTCAGAAGTTTCCGCGTCTTTAATGTTTTCTGTCTTTTCCATAAAATTTTCCTTAAAAAAAATCTGTGCTTTTCAAGTTGCAGCGTCAGTCTATCGAATCTTCCGGAAGTTCTATCGAAACCCTTACAGGCTGCGGCTCTCCGTAAAGACTGCCAAGAACCGCAGCGTCAACGTCGATTGTCTGCAGTTCTCCAGGACGCAGGATTCTTTTTTTCTGCTGGGAAAGAAGCGTCGTTCCTGCATACACGCAGACCCTTACCGAACGGTAAACATCGGTCGCCCTGTACATTATCCTGATTTTTCCATGATTCCTGTCTGGGGAAAATTCATTTGAAGTTTTTTCCGCGGCATTTTCTGAATCCGTGCAAAGGTCAGGCTCAAGTTCAATGTGCTGAGGAACTGTGTATCTGACCCTGTTTCCAGGAGTGACTGGAATTTTTACAGGTCTTGAAGGTCTTGAAGCGTTTTTTTCTTCGTTCAGTTTTTTTTCGATGTAAGAGGCCGCGCACTCGCCTGCAAGAATGCTTTCTTCCGTAACAAAATCCACAAGGTCGTGGACGTGGACGCTGTTTCCACAGGCGAAAATTCCTGGAATGGAAGTTTCCATGAACTGATTTACAAGAGGACCGCTTGTAACGCTGTCAATCTGAACGCCAGCCGCTATGCTCACCTCGTTTTCGGGAATAAGTCCCACGCTAAGCAGAACTGTGTCACATTCTATGAATTCTTCAGTTCCCTGCACGGGCTTCCGGCTTTCGTCAACGGCGGCGATTGTAACTCCCGTAACCCTTTCGTTTCCGTGAATCTGAACGATTGTGGTTGAAAGCCTAAGCGGAATGTCGAAATTCTCAAGACACTGCGTCATGTTTCTTGCAAGTCCCGCCGAATAGTTCATTATTTCGCAGACCACCTTTACTTCCGCGCCCTCAAGGGTGAGCCTTCTGGCCATTATAAGACCGATGTCGCCCGATCCGAGTATGACCACTTTTTTTCCAGGAAGATAGCCGTCGATGTTCACAAAACGCTGCGCGCTTCCCGCGGTGAATATTCCGGAAGGCCTGGTTCCAGGAATTACAAGCGCCCCGCGCGTCCGTTCCCTGCACCCCGTGGCAAGGGCGATTGTTCTTGTCTTTAAAACCATAAGACCGTCGGAAGAGTTCAGCGCGACAACACCATGCAGATCATCCCCCTTCTGTATTTCAAGAACCATTGTGTGAACTTTAATCTGAATTCCAAGGCTTTCAGCCTGGCTTACAAAACGTCCCGCGTATTCAGGACCTGTAAGTTCCTCTCCAAAATAATGGAGTCCAAATCCGTTGTGTATGCACTGGAGGAGGATTCCGCCCGGACGGTCGTCGCGTTCAAGCACAAGGACGTTCTCAAGTCCGCTTTTTTTTGCAGAAATGGCGGCCGCAAGTCCCGCAGGTCCTCCGCCAACAACTATAAGATCATAAATCATACTTTTCCTCCGAGGTCAAAAGATTCCGCCGCTCCGTCCGAAATGGATTTTGAACCACAACCGCCGCCCACGGCAAAATCCGGAACAGTGGCGCGCGTCTTTGAGTCCAGGACGTATGACGTTCCGCCCTTCTTTGTTACGCTCACCATCGGTATTCCAAGTTCACGGCTGATTATCTCCGTTACACGCGGACTGCAAAAACCAGACTGGCATCTTCCCATTCCAGCCCTGGTGCGTCTTTTTACGCCGTCAAGATCCATCGCTCCAAGCGGACAGTTCAGGGAGGCGGCTATCTCGCCCTCGGTTATCATTTCGCAGCGGCATACTATCTGACCGAAACGCCTGTCTTTTTTGATGAGTTCGGATTTTTCCAGATGCGAGGCGTTCTTGAACGAAGGAATTCCCTTGCGTTCATGTATGAAATTTTTATTTTCCGAGCGTGGAAGCCCCGCACCGTGAAGAATTTCCCTTACGTATTCTCCTATCGCAGGGGCGGACGTAAGACCCGGAGAGCATATTCCACCTACATTTATGAATCCAGAAACGTTTTCGTCCTCTTCGATTATGAAATCGTCCACGCCTACAAGAGAGCCGTCTTTTGCCTCCTCGAAGGCGATGGCCCTTATTCCAGCGAAGGAGTTTATGATGTTTCTTGCAGGAATTTCCGGAACGGAAAGTCTGGCCTGCTTCATTATGGAGGCCTGGGCCGCCGCAGTTGTTCCTGAATAGCCAAGATTTTCCTTTGCAAGTTCATCGGCGGAAGGTCCTATGAGTATGTTTCCGTCAACGGTTCGCGTAACAAGAACGCCTTTTCCCAAAGGACCTGGTGTCTGAAAAAGCACGTGCCGGACAAGATTTCCACACCTGCTGTCAAGAAGCGAATATTCACCCTTCCTCTGCACTATCGTGTATCGCCTCGCCCCTGCCATCTGGCTTATCTTTCCCGCATTCAGTCCCGCGGCGTTCACCACGAACCTTGACTTTAAAAGCCCTCCGCCGGTGTCAAGGAAGAACATTCCGTCTTTTTTTTCTATCGCATGGACCTTTGTGTTTCGTAAAAATGAAACACCGTTCATAACGGCGTTTTCCGCGAACGCCCACGTGGTCATGTATGGAGAAATCACCGCCGCGGTTGGAGAATAAAGGGCGGACGTAACTTCTTCGCTTACGTTAGGCTCGATTTTTCTTACCTCGTCGCCTGTAAGTATTGAAAGTTCACCGACACCGTTCAGGCGTCCGCGTTCAAGAAGTTTTTTCACCTTGGCATCGCCCTCAGCGTCAAAGGCAAGCACAAGAGAGCCAATCTGCCTGTAGTCGTAGTCAAGGACCGTGGAAAGTTCCTTAAGGAGGGCCGCACCACGAACGTTCAGACGGGCCATGAGCGTTCCAGGTTCGGGGTCGTAGCCTGAATGGGCGATTCCACTGTTCGCCTTGCTTGAACCACAGCCCACGTCGTTTTCACTGTCGAGAATGCAGATTTTCGCATCCGTCTTTGAAAGTTCCCTTGCGGTGCAGGCACCGCTTATGCCGGCACCGACAATAATCACATCGAATTCATTTACGTCCATGTGAAGAATTATACATCAACTTGAAAATTATTGAGAAAAAAAACGCGACAATTAATTAAAAAAGTTAATTAATTATGAAAAAATTATATCTTTTTGAACCGCGGCATGGATTGGAGTAATTGCGAGGCGGTGCTGCGGGCGAAGGCGCGCACTGCGAGCAAAATGCAAAACGCACGCCATTCCAGTGCGTTTTGCAGTCGGAGGCCCAGGGGCCGGAGTTACGGAAAGCCAGTTTTTTGTGAAGCGGAGCGGAACAAAAAGCCGCCCGAATGAAAAAAGGAAAAATGCAGAAAGGAAGGCGGACTTGAAAGTGAGGGCTTGTAAAAAAAAATCGGGATTGAAAGGAAGGCGGACTTGCAGATGCGAAAAATTAAATGGCGGAATTTTCTCCGTATTATAAAAAATTATATTTGGTTTTGGACGAAAATCTAGTTGACCTAACGCAACCAGTTATTTATATTTTTACTACCAAAATTAACAGGCAGGAGCATATATGTCTTTTGATGACAAGGATTATGAGTCGTTCATGTTTGACGATGAATTCGATGACTTTGGAGAGGACTTCGACGACTTTGAGGACGAGGATTCGGACGAAACCCTTGACGGTTACGACGAGGATTCTGAAAGTTACGAAGAGGCGTTCGAGGACGACTACGAAATGGATGAGCCGTTTGACGACGTTGAGGCGGAGGACGGCTATCAGGACATCTATGGAAACGACGGAGAAGAACTTACAGACGAAGAGGACGACTTCTTTGACGAGCCAGAGGAAGACTTCTAATTACAGGTGCTTGTAAAAAATAAAGACGACCTGCCAGAAAACGCGCAAGATTGAGCGGGGTTTTTCGGCAGGTCTTTTAATTTAACGCCAATTTGGATTTGCATTGACGTTGGGCGAGCGCGGTTTTGTTTTAAAGACACGCGCGTTTTTTGCTGCGCGAGACTTTGTGTTTTACGAAGTCGCGCGGTTTTACAGGCGCGCCTTTGTTTTACAGACTCGCGCAATTTTGTAAATGCGATTGTACTTTTCAGACACAGCGGTTTCAGGAAGTAGCGCGGTTTTACAAAGTAGAGGGAGCCTCGTCGCGCAGCGGAAGACGGCGGCCAAGGTGCCAGAGTTTTTCAAGGTCGTAGAACGCCCTTGCATCCTCGGACATCAGGTGCACCACCACTGGACCTATGTCAAGCAGGTTCCAGTCGTCGCCGTCTGGACTTTTCCTGTTTGTAAGATGGATTTCAAGGTCGTTTTCCTTTATGTATTCCTTCACCTGCTTTGCAAGTCCCTGCCAGTGCGCGGAACTTGTAACGGTCGCTATTACAAAATAGTCCGTCCAACTGTTCAGTTCATGCACGTCAAGGACCGACACATCCCTTCCCTTTCCGTCTTCTATCAGCCTTGCGATTTCCATCGCCTTCTGTTCAACAGATTTCATATAGATTTCCTCCATTTGGAACTATCGTTTTCTTCTGACGTATCTGCCGTCGAAATCCTTTCCAAGAATTATCGTAAAGTCAACGTCAGCGGCGGTATTGTTTTCTTCAACCTCAAGCGAAACCTCTTCCTCCACAATGTTCGTGCAGCGTATGAATTCGCCCACGACCCCAGCCACTTCCTTGTTGCCAATATGGTCTATGATTACTGTTTCCTCGTAATCACTGGAATCGGCGTTTACAGCACTTAAAACGCTGTAGCTGGCATTCTGGAAAAGAATTGCAGTGTTACGTGCAAGCCCCTGTATTGAAGTGCCGTTTTTTATTTCAAGAACATACACGCGGCTGGCGAGCGCTATGCTGTTCGTTATTAACAGTCGTGTACTCTGTTTTACAGCCTCCTTTATGAAGTCGCCGTTGTTCAGGGGAAAAAGAAGCCTCTGTCCGTCAACGATTCTTACAGGTCCTGTAACCGTCTGGCGTATTATTGATTCCGAGTCCATTCCCGACACGAGCGAAAGAAGTTTGTACACGTCGTCAGAATCATTGAAATTTGTTGAAATCAGCCTGCCGTATTCCCTGAAAATAGACTTCTTTCCAAAAATCTGTATGCTCTTGTCGTGCAGCGTTGTAAAGAACGCTGTGACCACGTTCTGATACCTTTCGTTAAGTTCGGACTCCTCCTCGCCTTCAAGTTTGTAATGGAGGTAGACCGAAATCTTGTCGCCGTCAAGATTCACCGCTCCTGAAGGAAGAAGCCATATATCTCCGTTTTCGGCGGTCTTGTCAACTGGAGATGGAATGAAAACCCTCATTCCGCCAAGCATATCCGTAAGCCTTGTAAAATCATCCTGTTTTATGACCATGTAGAACGGAATGTTCACGTCAAGGAGTTTTTCAACCTCGCGCCTGTACGTGACGATGCCCTTTTCCGCGTAAACCCTGTCGATTCTGTCAACGCGTCCAAGACTCTGGTAGATTCCGCCCGTGTTCCCTGGAATGTTCACGACCGCGGCCTTCCTGGAAACAGGATAATACACGAGCATATTCGTAAAGACGGCGTTCCGCCCGAAATTCTCTCCGTCGTCAAGCACAAAAAGAAGCCTTATTACCTGGTCGTCCTCAATTTTTTCTGCAACCCTGTCGGTTCTGAGAGACAGGGCTACAACCACGGACACCGCCACCACTATCGCAACAATGACAAGGAGGAACATGGCGCCCTTCTGCTCGTCCCTAAAGTGTTTTCTCGCCATAACGCACCCCTATTCTTTTTTAATTCCCTGAATACAGAGCCAGTCCCTAAGCCCGATGGATTCAGGAGAGACCTTCCTGCCTTTTTTTTCAAGATAGTCCATGTTTTCAACAAGGATTTTCATAACAGCCCCGTCAATCGAAAGGCTGTACACCTTCCTTAGATATTCAGCGTCCACGTGTTCCCGTCCAGGCTCAATCTTGTCCGCCACAAAAAGCACCTTCGCGTAGACTCCCATTCCAGCCCGTCCAAAGGTGTGGTTCGCCACAGCCTCAAGTATCCTGCCGTCGTGAAAGTCGAATTCCTCTTCAAGCAGAACGGCTGCAGCCCTTCCGTGCAGAAGCCCGGGCTTTTCCGCCTCAAGTTCCGAAACGGGATTTCCGTCTTTTTTTGCAAGAAGCAGAAGTTTTTCGTCACCGACCTCCTTGCAGATGTCATGGGACGCGCCCGCAAGGTAGCCAAGATTCCTGTCAAGTCCATAAATCGAACAGAGTCTGGAACACATCTCCGCGGTCCTTACAGAATGTTCGTATCTCGCCCTTGAAATTGAATCCCTGGCGAACGTCTTTATCTTCGTTATAAGTTCTTCAATATGAGTTTCGCTTTCTGCCATACACTAACCGTACAATTTATGCTCTTTAATATAATAAAAAACCGCCTCTGGAACAAGGTAACGGAACGACCTGCCGGAAGATGCAAGAAGCCTTATCTGCGTCGAGGACACTGAAAGAGATGGATTTTCAAGCGGTATGTACGGATGCCTGAATTTTGACTTCAAATCCGAAAGGACGTGGTCTTTTTCATAGCGGCCGCTTGGACGGTTCAAAAAAGATTCCGCATCGGACGAAGGGATTCCACCGTCCACCTCTGGAGGCATACGCCTGGCAACTATGAAGTCAACGAGAGAGGCGAGTTTTTCAGATTCATGCCACTTCTCAAACTGCGCCGCCCCCTCCTCTCCGATTATCAGGGCGGGTCTTCCATCAATTTTTCCGCTGTATTTTTCAAGAAGAAAACAAACCGTGTCGTATGTGTACGAAACTCCGCTGCGCACAATCTCACAGTCCTCGCAGAAAAAACGCCGGGTTCCTCCGTGCAGCGTTGACGAACAGAACGCCTCCACCATGTTCAGCCTGTCGCGAGCGTCCACCGATGAACCCATCTGCTTGTGCGGTGGAATGTTCGCAGGAACAAAGAGGACCCTGTCGTAGCCCAAATCAGTTGCAACGGAGTCCGCTATCATGCAGTGTCCTATGTGAAGAGGATTGAACGTTCCGCCAAGAATCGCAATCTTCATCTAGTTTTCCGAGGAATTGTCCTGGCCTGGATACTGTATTTCCATATCATGATCCACAGAACGGCTTTTCATAAAATCCGATTTTCCAGAATTTGACGACGGCGCCTCCGAAAGCCTTTCATGGCTTTCAAGCCTGGAAACAAGTTCCACTATGGCAGTCCTTGCATCCTTCATTCCAAGATTGTTTTGCACGGAAATTGGAATCACTGAAACATCCGGCTCCCTGCTTCTGATTTTTTCCATCACCTCGGCGGCGTTTTCAGCCGCGCCTTCAACGTCAATCTTGTTTGCAAGGACAATCCTTGGCTTGTCCATCAGAAGCGATGAATAATTTTCAAGTTCAGAACAGAGAGTGTCGTACGCTCCAAGACAGTTTGAATCGGAGCAGTCTATCATAAAAAGAAGACAGGCGGTGCGTGAAATGTGCTTCAAAAAATCAAATCCAAGTCCAACGCCCTCGGACGCGCCTTCTATTATTCCTGGAATGTCTGCGATTATTATGTCCTGTTCGTCATCCACACGAAGAACGCCAAGGTTTGGAATCTTGGTTGTAAAAGGATATGGCGCGATTTTAGGTCTGGCGTTCGTGAACGCTGTAAGAAGCGACGATTTTCCAGCGTTTGGAAAACCCACAAGCCCAACATCAGCCATTATGCTAAGTTCAAGACGCAGAAGCCTGACCTCTCCAGGTTTTCCGTCGTGCGCGTATCTTGGCGCCTGGTTTGTAGAAGACTTGAAGTGCACGTTTCCCCAGCCGCCCTTTCCGCCCTCAAGAAAAAGGAACTCGGTGGCGTCCGCCTCGGTTGTAAAATCGTGTATGAGTTCTCCGCTTTCCGCATCCCGGATTGTAGTTCCAGGCGGAACTGGAATCACAACATCCTCGCCGTCGCGTCCAAATTTGTTCCAGCCCTGTCCGTCCGCGCCATTTTTCGCCTTGAAAATCCTGTGGTGCCTGAGGCGTGAAAGGGTACGCATATTCTTCTTCATCACAAAAACCACGTCGCCGCCCTTTCCGCCGTCGCCGCCGTTTGGACCTCCATGCGGAATGTATTTCTCGCGTCTGAACGCTATGCAGCCGTTTCCGCCCTTTCCGGAACGAACCTCTATTATCGCCTCATCTGCAAAACTCATCATATTAACCTCGCATTTTACGGAACTTAAAAATTTGTCGGAACACGGATTTACGCTCCGTCCGCAGCACAGTCCGCCCCAAGAATCACGGCTCCGAACAAAAAAAATACCCGGTCAGATAGTCTAGCCGGGTAGTCAATCAAAATCTAGAATTTTTCTAAATTAAGCGTTGGCAGGTGTCACAGAAATGAACTTTCTGTTCATTCTATCGTGGTAGACAACCGTTCCGTCCGCTGTTGCGAACAAACTGTCGTCGCCAGCCCTCATAACATTGTCACCAGGATAGAATTTTGTACCGCGCTGCCTGACAAGGATTGAGCCTGCTGTCACCGATTCTCCAGCATATCTTTTTACGCCTAGATTTTTAGGATTTGAATCACGACCGTTTTTTGCGCCGCTTCCGCCTCTAGTTCTTCCCATAATATTACTCCTATAAAGGCCGAAGCCTAAACTGTTGTATACTGTAGTTTCAAATTTCTGGGATATTCCCCAGCGACCGATTCAAGTCCAGCCGCAAGAAAATCTCCCGCATAAACCAGCCTTTCCTCCAACTCGGAATCAAGGATGGGATTTTTGACCCTGAAACTTACGAAGCCTCTTTTTGAAGCATCCGTTTCAAGTTCCAAGCCGCAGTTTTTTTCCAGAACGTTCAGAGTGGTCTTCAGAAGTACTGAAACCGCACTGCACACAATGTCAAAACCCTTCGCGGCGTATCCGGCGTGTCCTTCCGCCATGCAGAAAACCAATGCACCGGATTCCGTGCGCCCTAAAAGCACATCTATCATCACGCCATGTCAGGCAAGAACGATGTCTTCCACGCGGACGTTTGTATACTGCTGTCTGTGTCCGATTGTCCTGTGATAGTCCTTCTTGGACTTGTACTTGTATACGATTACCTTCTTGTCCTTGAATGTATCCTCAACGACGATGGAAACCTTCGCGCCCTTAACATAAGGAGTGCCTACAGAAATCTTGTCGCCGTCGCTTACAAGAAGAACAGAATCAACATCAATTTTTGCACCTTTTTCCGCATTCAGCTTATCTACTGTAAGAACCGCACCTTTTTCAGCCTTGTACTGTTTGCCTTTATATTCAACAAGAGCGTACATAAAACACCTCAAAAAATAATTTATTTTAGAAAAAAGTCGCAGTATTTAACGGGCTATACCACAACCCCTTTACCATAAGTAACAATGATAATATCAGAAATAGAGATTTTGTGTCAATGGCGAAAAACCCGAATGATTTTATTTTTCATCCGGGTTTTAAAAATAAAGTCCGCAATGCGCATGCAAAACAGCCGCGCCGGGGACTAGAACTTGTACGTTCCAGTGGTGATTGTACCGCCGTTTGAATATATGTCGAAATTCACAGACTTTTCAGCCTTTGAAAGTTCCGTGTAGAATTCGCTCAGGTTCTTTACAGAAACTCCGTTCACCGCAGTTATCACGTCAGTGTTCTGAAGCCTTAGCGAAGCCGCGGGGGATTTTTCCATTACGTTTGAAACAACCACGCCCTTTATCTTGTCTTCAACCTCAAGTTCCTTTCGCACAGCGTCCGTAAGAGGAGAAGCGATGAATCCGGGCCAGAGTTTTCCGTTGTCCGAAGAAACTTTTTCAGATCTTTCTTCTATTTTTACTGTGAGGATCAAATCCTTTCCGCCACGTACAACCTTGAACTTCGCCTCGGCGCCTGCCTCCAGAAGCCCAACATCCCTTACAAGCTGGTTCACGTCCTTCACCTTGTTTCCGTTCAGTTCAACTATGTAGTCTCCCGGCCTCATTCCGCATTTATGTGCAGGTGAACCCATGAAAAGCTGGGAAGCAAGCGCTCCGTCCCTGTCTGCAACGCCCAGTTCAGACTTGTACTCCTTTGTGGCTTCAACAAGTGAAACACCAAGCCAGCCGTACACAACCTTTCCGTTAGCGATGAACGAATTTATCGCGCCCTTGATGTTGTTTATCGGAATTGAAAATCCAAGTCCCTGAGAGCCTCCCGACTGAGAGGCAATCCAGGTGTTGATTCCTATGACCTCGCCGTAGATGTTTACAAGCGGACCTCCCGAATTTCCCTGATTTATCGCCGCGTCCGTCTGTATGAAGTCGTTTATGTTTCCGATTCCAGAACCCGACCTTCCCTTTGCCGAAACGATTCCCTGTGTGACCGACTGGCTGAAGCCAAGCGGGGCGCCCATCGCAAAACAGATGTCGCCGGTCTGAACCTTGTCGGAATCTCCAAGAAGCGCGACGGGAATCTCCTTGTCCTTTGTCTCAAACGAAACCAGGGCAATGTCCATCCTGCTGTCCGCCCCAACAAGTTTAGCATCGAATTCGCGTCCGTCGTTCAGTTTTACAACTATTTTTGTAGCGTCGCCTGCAACATGGTTGTTCGTAAGCACGTAAAGAACGTTTCCCGTACGGCGGACTATAACGCCGGAACCAAGACCCTTCTGTTCGTATGACCGCTGTCTTTTTCCGCCTTCCCTGTCGGACGGATCTGGATTTCCAAAAAAGAATTTTCTGAAATCTTCAAAAGGGTCGATTGTGCTTACAGTCTTTGTTTCCGTAACGTCGACCTCCACAACTGAAGGAAGAAGTCCGTTGCTTATCGCCCTGAACGAGTCCTGCAGGGCCTCCACCATCTTAAGGCTGTCCTCTGGTACTATCCTTGAAGGGCTTTCCGCGTACAGCGTGTCGGCAGAACCGCTGACACGTATTTTTCCGCATGAAATTGAAACCACAGCAAAAGCGAACGTCGCCGCCGCCGCTGTTCCTAAAAAAGCCTTTGTCCATTTTTTCATTTGTGCCTCCACAAAAAGTGCGTTTGACTTGTTTTTAATATAATAAAAAAAAACTCAAATGGTTACATTTCTTTAAACTCGCGGAGTTTTATTCCTGGACTTCATTTGCGGAATTTTCAGGACAGGAACATTCAGGCAAATCCGATGAGGACGGTCAGTTTTTCGCGTAGTTCAGGTCCGTAAGAATTTCAGTGTGGTCCTCAAAGACCGCCACAGTATGCTCCTCGTGGGCGGAAGCCCTGTGGTCTTCGGTGTATACAGTCCATCCATCGTCTCCCACATACACGTCGCCAACTCCAAGATTTATCATGGGTTCGATTGCAAGAACCATCCCAGGCTGTATGCGTGGATTCGGACCTCCGCTTGGAACGTTCGGAATGCTTGGGTCTTCGTGGACTTCAAGACCTACACCGTGTCCGCAGTAGTCATACACTACTCCGTAGCCGTGTTTTTCCGCTATGTCGTACACCGCGCGTGAAATGTCGCTTATCCTGTTTCCCACCCTGCACGCCTGTATTCCAGCCGCAAGACACTCAAGCGCAACGTCGTCAAGTTTTTTCACCTCGGGAATCGGGCGTCCTACAATCACAGAATGGCACGAATCGCTTATGAAGCCGCCAAGGTTTATGCCTCCGTCAAGGGAAACGATGTCGCCCTCCTTCAATATGCGTTTTTTTGAAGGAATTCCATGTATGACCTGGTCGTTCACGCTCACACATATCGCGCCTGGAAAATCTTCCATGTACCAGGCGGGAGTTCCGCCGTGTTCCCTTATGAATTTGAGGGCAAGGTCGTCTATGTCCTTCGTCGACATTCCCACCCCGTCACGTACCTTTGGAATCAGAAAATTGAACATATCCGCAAGCAGGTGGCACGATTTCCTTATTCCCCGAATTTCTTCATCGTTCTTGAGTTTTATCATAAGTCTGTCCTTAAAAAAGAAAATTTTTGCAAATCATTAAAAATCCGCGCCCGACAGATCCATGGCGCAATGCCTTACGCAAGCGAGCCTATGGAATCCATGCAGATTTCAGCCGTCCTTACATCGCCCATACGCCTGTACGCCTCAGCCATCTTGGTCAGAAAAAAGGCGTTGTCCCTCCTTGAAAAGCCAAGGTCAAGGGCGCGCTCGTACACGTCGATTGAAAGTTCGTCGTTCAGAATTCCGTCTATGTGGTTTTTTAAAATTCCAAGAGTGAAGTCCATCACCTCCGGAAAAAAGAGGCGGAAGTACTCGTAACTGTATTCCATTCTGATGATCTGTTCAAGAAGGTTGAACGCGTCGAAAAATTCGCGGCGGAGCACAAGTTCCTCGGCAAGGATGTAGCCGTAGTCCATGAAATCCTCGCGTGTAAACCAGCGTTTAAGGGAAAAATCCACATGGTTCATGCACATACGCTTGAACTCAAGAACTGCGTCGTCCTCCCTGTGCCGCATAAGATCGAAAAAAATGAGTTTCGCCCTGCTTTCGTAGTCGCTTCTTGCCGAAAGCCACTTTCTGTAGTCGAACGACTCCCTGTACTCAGGACGGATATTGAATCTTGTAAAAAAAGACGCGTCGAATATTGAACGCTGTCTTGCGTCGGACAGAATCTCGTATGCCTGAACCAGACGCCTGAACGACTCGGAGTCGGCTCCATTGAGTTTGTCCGGGTGAAGAAGTTTTGCCTTCTGCCTGTAGGCGCGCTTTATCTCGGCCGCCGTCGCGGTTTCCCTGACACCTAAAACTTTGTAACAGTCTATCACCGATTCTCCCGAATTTCCTTGTAGGACACAAAGGATTCAGGTAAGTTTACAGCATTTATGAAACCTTAAAAAGTGCTTCCATGTCTTTTTTGTTCACAACCACTACAGGACACTGCGCGTACTGCATCAACTGGTTCGCCGTGGTTGACTGCGTTCTTGTAATCTGGTTCTCCGACTGCTCAAGCGAATGGGCGCTCTGCCTCCTTCCGCCGACAAAAATCATGTCCGCCTCGAAGTTTTCCGCCGCCCCAAGAATCTCGGAGGCGACCGCGCCGGAAAGAAGTTCCGTATCCACGGAAACGCCCTTCAGAAGCCCCAGGTTTTTCACATAGTCCAGAATGTTGTTGCCGTCCTGCGCCAGGCTCGTCTCATACTGCGTTTTTTCCTGCGGCGCGAAGAACTTTGAATTGGTAAGAAGTTTTATGGTCGCCATGTCCACGACGTACACAACCTTGACGGAAAGTCCAAGCTGTTTTGCAAGAACAATCGCGTACATCGCCGCCTGCATGGATTCCGCCGTTCCGTTTATGCCGACAAGAATCTTTTTCAATAAAGGTTTTCCCATTTTTTGTTTTCCTTATGTTTTTTCACCCTTCTTTTTCAACGCCTTGAGGACAAAGATGTTTTCACGCTCCTTCTCCTCAAGCACGTTCTCGATGTATTTCTCCGTTTCCTCCGTCTGAGGAATGACCATTTTATAAAGAGCGTTGACCCTTCGCTGCGTCTTCTTCACCTCGTCGGCAAGCCTCCACACTATCGTCCGTATAGAGGCCATCTGGGTCAGAAGCGAAAGAAGGTTGAAGAACCTGTCGATTATCTCGTCTGTGCCGGCGTAGGTTCCTATTCCAGAATAGAAAAGCTGCTTTTCAGGAAGATGAACGTCCAGGGTCTGAAAATCCATGCCCGCCACGGAAACCTCCCTTTCCTGCATCTCAAAATCGTAGTGTATGTCGTGCGCTATTCTCCTCACCTGATCCGAACCGTCCGCCATCAACATTCGCTTGAACGCGGGATAGGCCTCGCCCACAGTCCTGTCGATGTCCTTTTCAAGAAGCTTCACCTTTTCAACCATGTGCATCAACGACTGGACCAGAAGTTCGCGCTTCTGTTCAAGCAGTTCATAGCCGTTCCTTGCGGTGGAAAGCCGTTCCTTCATCGTGAGCAGGTTTGATTTTGTGGGAGCGATATTCAGTCTAGCCATTTTTCACCTGGTTCTTTGGAAGATATTTTTCAAGAAGTTCATCCTTTATCCTGAAAAGTTCCTCGCGTGGAAGAATGGAAAGACAGTTCCAGCCTATCTCAAGCGTACGTTCTATCGATCTGTCCTCGTATTCTCCCTGGCTTAAAAATTCCTTTTCAAATTTCTCGCCGAATTTGAGGTAGAGTTTGTCAAGGTCGCCCACCTCTTCCTCGCCGATGATCGCCGCAAGGTTTCGTATGGACTTGACCTTTGAGTAACTTGCAAAAAGCTGGCTTGAAACCGCGGCGTGGTCCTCGCGCGTCATGCCAGGTCCTATTCCGTCCTTCATAAGACGTGAAAGACTTGGAAGGCTTGCTACGGCCGGATAGAGCGACTGGCTTTCAAGTTCCCTGTCTATTACAATCTGACCTTCCGTTATGTAGCCTGTAAGGTCTGGAATCGGATGGGATATGTCGTCGTTCGGCATTGTAAGGATTGGAATCTGCGTGATTGAACCCGACGAACCCTGTATTTTTCCCGCGCGCTCGTAAAGTTCCGCAAGGTCTGAATAAAGGTATCCAGGATATCCCTTGCGTCCTGGGACCTCGCCGCGTGTAGTGGAAATTTCGCGGAGGGCCTCGCAGTAGTTCGTCATGTCCGTCATAACTACAAGAACGTGCATTCCCTTCTGGAAGGCAAGATATTCGGCCGCGGTGAGGGCGCACCTTGGAGTCATTATGCGTTCGATTGAAGGAGCGTCCGCAAGCGACTGGAACATAACAACCTTTGAAAGAACTCCGGACTCCTCGAACGTGTCTATGAAAAAACGCGCGACGTCGTATTTTATTCCCATTCCTGCGAACACCATTACAAACTGTTCGTCAGTTCCGCGAAGTTTCGCCTGCCGTATTATCTGCGAGGCAAGGTTGTTGTGCGGAAGACCCGAACCTGAAAATATAGGAAGTTTCTGTCCGCGTACAAGGGAGTTCATTCCGTCTATCGCAGAAATTCCCGTCTGAATGAAATCCCGCGGATAAGTCCTGCCGTATGGATTTATCGGATTTCCGTTCACGTTCACAAATTCAGAAGAAACAATTTCAGGATATCCGTCTATCGGCTCTCCAAGTCCGTTGAACACCCGTCCCAGAAGACCTTCGCCCACGCGAAGTTCAAGCGGCTTCTCCAAAAATTCAACGGAACTTTCGGCAAGGTCGATTCCAGTCGTGTCTCCAAAAATCTGAACGACGCAGGCCGCCTCGGAAAGGTCTATCACCCTGCCAAGACGTTTTTCGCCGTTACGGTCACGAACGTATACGGTTTCGTTGTAGGACACGTTTTCCTTGCGCTGAACAACAACGACAGGTCCGTCAACGCCTGTTATTCCCCTGTATTCTATGCCTTTCATAAATCAAACCTCAAAATCAGTCTAGGGACTTTCCGTAAATGGATTCAAGTCCGTCAAATTCAGCGTTGAAGTGGCGCACGACGTCCTCAATCTTCTCAAGATTGGCGTTTGGAACAGTGTATTTCATGCGCACAATCTCCTCGCACACGGAAAGGGAAACAACCTTTTCCAAAGGACAGCCGTTTTTTACCACAAAAAGCGACCTGTGGTAGAATTCCATAATTATCTCAAGAATCCTTATCTGTTTTTCCGAACAGCAGTACATATCGACATCGTCGAACGCGTTCTGCTGAAGAAAACCGTTCTTTATCATCTCGGCTGTCTTGAGCACAAGCCTTTCCGAAGAAGGAAGCGCGTCCGCACCGACAAGGCGTACAATCTGCTCAAGCCGCTGCTCCTTCTTCAAAAGTTCAAGTGCCTCAGCCCTTACCTTAGCCCATGAAGGATTGTGGTTTTCCCACCATGCACGGACTTCAGACGCGTATTCCGAATAGGAGTCAATCCAGCCTATCGCAGGATAGTGCCTTGAAGATGCAAGTTCCCTGTCAAGCGCCCAGAAACACCGTATGAATCGCTTTGTATGCTGTGTTACAGGCTCGGAAAAGTCGCCGCCAGGTGGAGAAACGGCTCCTATTACAGAAACAGAACCCTCCCTTCCTTCAAGCGTCGTTACCCTGCCGGCCCTCTCGTAGAACGAGGCGAGCCTTGTTGGAAGATAGGCCGGAAAGCCCTCTTCGGCAGGCATCTCTTCCATTCGTCCTGAAAGTTCCCTGAGGGCTTCCGCCCATCGCGAAGTAGAATCCGCCATTATGGCAACGTGCAGTCCCATGTCGCGGAAATATTCGGCGAGCGTTATTCCAGAATATAGAGAAACCTCACGCGCCGCCACAGGCATATTGGAGGTGTTCGCTATAAGAATCGTACGCTCCATTATGGACCTTCCTGTGCGCGGGTCTATGAGTTCAGGAAATTCCGTAAGGACTTCCGTCATCTCGTTTCCGCGCTCGCCGCAGCCGATGTATACAATCAGATCCGCGTCGCACCATTTTGCGACAGCGTGCTGCGTCATAGTCTTTCCGGTTCCAAATCCGCCGGGAATCGCCGCCGTTCCGCCCTTTGAAAGCGGAAAGAAAACGTCTATGACGCGCTGACCAGTTATTAAAGGCTCTGAAACCTCAAGTTTTTCAGAATATGGACGCGGTTTTCTTACAGGCCAGTACTGTGAAAGCCTTATTTCCTCGTCAAGTTCAGTCACGGCGATTACGGAATCCACAGTGTACTCCCCTCCGCCACTGAATTTTTGAATGACCCGTCCACGCACCGTAGGAGGAACCATTATCTTCTGTACGATTGATTCAGTTTCCCTTACTGTTCCAAGCACGAATCCAGGCTTTATTGCAGTTCCCTCGCCCACGCCTTCCGCCGTAACGAAGGTCCATTTTTTTTCAGTGTCGAGCGGCTCCGCCCTTTCACCTGCCAAAAGGAACGCTCCCGAATGTTCGTACATCGCCCTCAAAGGCCTCTGTATTCCGTCGTATATGTTTCCAACAAGACCTGGCCCAAGCCTGAGCGAGAGCGGGCGGTTGTTGCAGACCACCTTCTCGCCAATCCTCATGCCGGTAACCTCTTCGTATACCTGCAGGGTGGACATTCCCTTGTTCTGTCTGATTATCTCGCCAATCAGTTTTCTTTCGCCCACATCGACCACGTCGTAAAGTCCGCAGGAATCAAGCCCCTCCGCGAAAACTATAGGTCCTGAAATTCGGGTTATCTTTCCTTCAACCATATCCTAAAGCCTCCCGTCAAAAAGTTTTGTGTAAAGTTCACGCCTGTACTTTTCTTCAAGTTGGCTTACAATCTCGCTTTCTGTAAGTCGGATGCGAATCTGCCTGTCATCCGTTTCGAGTATAACGCCCCTGTGGGCATCAAAGCCGAAGGACTTTTCCGGAAGACGCTTGTTGAACTCTGTTTTTTCAACTGAAACAAAATCCAGATGTTTTCCAAGAATTTTCTTTACAAAATCCGGTTCCAGTCCGTAGACGTAGGCGCAGACCTTCGCTCCGTCAAGTTTTTCTTCATATCGTGAAAGTTCCCCGACAAAAATCCGTCCAAGTTCCTCGTCGGAAAGGGAACTGAAAAATTCGTCCATGCCACGGTCTATCGACGACTGTATGTAGGAAACGAGGAAACGCTCTTTTTCAAGCGGAAGGCTCGCCTCCAAATCCCTTTTAAAAGAGTCAAGTTCCCTTGAAAATTTCGCCTCTTTTTCCGCCCTTGCGTCCGAAAGCCTGTCTTCCACCTCGGCAAGAATCCTTTGAGCCTCCGCCTCGGCGTTCTTTATAATTTTTTCCGCTTTTTTACGTGCCTCTGCCTGAATTTCCCTGTCAAGCACTTCCGCGGAGCGCAATTCTTCCATAAATCTAACTTCCAAAAAAACGCCTATAAAATAGACGCGCTAAACCTGAACTCCAATAGCCTCGCGGATCGCATCCGTAAGGGTCTTTTTTCCCATGACGTGTCCGTTAAGGCAAGGAATTTCCACAATGAGGGGATACTTTCCTGTTTTCTGCCAGGCGATTTCCTCCTCCTCAATCATTCCGGCGACAGCCTCTGTGAGAATGAGAATCTTTGGAACCTGGTCAACGGGAAGAGCAATCTGTCCGCCCCTGCCCGTAGCACGGTTGAAGGCTTCCAGAGCGTCGCTCCGGCTTTCAGCCACAGCACCCTGGATGCCGGTCAGCCTGAACGCCAGAACCAATTCCCTGTCTCCTATGATGTAAAAATCCAACTTTACGCCAGCTTACATCACTATTATAAGAAGTCCTACAAGGAATCCCCAAAGACAGATTCCCTCCGCAAGACCTACGAACGGCAGGGCTTTTCCCGAAAGTTCAGGATTTTCACTCATCGCGCCCATAGCGGCGGAACCTATCTTGCCTACAGCCATTCCACCCGCGATACAGGCGACGCCTACGGCGATTGCCGCGGCAAGATATTTTATGCCGGACGCCTTTGAAGAATCAGGAGCGGAAACAGATTCCACCGCCGTCTCTTCGTTTACAGGATTCTCAGATGTCTGAGCCATTGCAGAAAAAATTCCGAACGCCATCAAAATCACGGCAGTCGCAAAGATTTTTTTGTTCATAAAGAATACCTCTTGTCTATATGTTCAAAGGGAAAAAATTCCGCTTGTTTACAATTTTATTTTCCGTAATAGAACCCGAACGGTCTGAATTCCGAACCGGTCTTCTTAAAGAATTTGCTGAAAAACTCGTAATACTGAAGCCTTATAACCTGTATGGCCACAATCATGCCCTCAAGGACTATTACGATTGCATTTCCAAGCACCATGACCACAACGTAGCCTATTCCGCCAACCTTGGACGCCATAAGATGAATTATGAATCCAAGAACCGCGTGCGCAAGCGCGAACGCCCCCACGCGCACAAAACTTATCGTGCTTGAAAGATAGGTTGACACCACCTCGATGAGTTCCACAAGTCCGCCAATCAACAGAGAACCTATTCCGTTTTCAACGGCGGGCCTCTCTCCGTCAAGAAGCCGTTCGAACGGCTCTCCAAACGCGGCAAAGAAAAGCGTAACGCCAATAACAATCCAGTCATACACGGCGGGAACATGGGCGAAAGCCGCGATTCTTACGGCGAACAGCACCACGTACCAGAAGAAAAACGCCCCTGCAAGACCAGTTTTTCCAAAAAGCGCGCTGCCCCATTTCTTCTGGAGAACGTTGTTCGTAAAATTCAGAAGAAGCCCAACGGAATTTACAAGAAAGCCCACGCCAATCGTAATGCCGAAAATTCCAAAAATCACCTTGAGCGAATTAGGGTCAGAAGAAGGCATCATTTTTACAATCGGAGACCTCGGTTCTCCGAAAAATCCAGTAATCCTGTGCGCAAGCGGTTCAAGCACAGTTTCGTTTGCAAAAAATTCGCCAGTCACAAGACCCATTATGGAACTTGCAACGCCAATCGCCATGAAAATCGGAGCGAATTTGTTCCAGCCGCCAACCTTTATCACCTTCAGCTGCATTAAAATTCCTGCAAGAAGGAACACAAGTCCCTGACCAAGGTCTCCGAACATTATTCCAAAAAGCAATGTGAAAAAAACCGCCACGAACGGAGTCGGGTCGATTGTTCCGTAAAGCGGAGAACCGTAACTGAACACCATCCTTTCAAAGGCGGAAATAAACTTTCCATGCTCAAGTTTTACGGGCACCTGCTCGTCGCCGTTTATGACGGACGGAACTTCCATCGGGTGATACTCGCGTATTGCAATTCTTCCCTCCGTAAGCTGGTCCAGGTCCTTCATTATATCGGAGGAACGGTTTTTTGGAAGCCAGCCCGTGATGTGGTAGACCATTTCGGTGGATTCAAGGCCTTCTTCTATCCTGTCAATCTGAATTGTGATTGAAAGCGACTTCAATATGTGCAAGATCCTTTCCTCGTGCGTTTCCTTGAAATTCCTGCACTCTTCCTTCAAGTTGTACAGTTCAAGCGTCGCCTCGGACTTTTCGTTCTTGAGTCCCTCAAGCACGTTTGAAGGAATTCCCTTGAAGTCGCGCGGAATTTCCATTTCCATGAAGCCAAAATTTTTGAGTTCAGTATCAAGGGCGAACCTTCCCTTCTTTGACGAGGCCGCAAGAATTCTTGATGAATCCTCGCCCAAAGGAACGATTACCGCAAGATCTCCCACCGCTCGCCTCAATGGAGCGACGCTTTCCGGAGCGATTTTTCCTATTCTGAGCGAAAGGAATGAAAGGCTGTCAAGTTCGGCGTATGGAACCTGGAGGTTTGCAAAAGCCAGCGCCTCCTGATACGCATTCGTCACGCGCTCAACCTTGGCGGTCTGCTCGTTTATCCTTTCTACAAGGGCGCTGGCAGCCGCAACAAGACGACCGCACTCGTTCCTTTCGTCTTCCGTAAGGGCGGACGAGTCCAGAGGAAGTCCGTCGGGAACTGGAATGTTGAAGAATGCTCTGACTTCCTCAAGCCTCTGGAAAAATTCCTGATCTATATTGAGGGAGCTTGAACTTTTCTTTTCCGCCGCCAAATCGTGCTTTTTTGACTGAAACTGAAAGCATCCGCACTTTCCAAGGTATTCGATTACCCTTGATATGTCCTCTTTCAGCGCCATAAGTTCAATCAACCGCATTTCAGTTGTTTTTGCCATTAATGTCTCCAAACCTTCCAGAAATTCCCGCTACGTACATAGCCTCTGTTTTATCTGAACCAAGCCGCAACGCCTCTGTCGCCGCCCGTATACAATTAAGTTCCTGCTGCTTCAGCCTGAAGAACATCGCAAGGCTCAAATCCGTCATCGGATACTGGTGGAAAAGCCTTTTTTCAAGTCCAAGCGCGAGCGAGCGGAAACGCTGTTCAAGCCACATGGGATTCACCGACCACACAACGCCTTCTTCAAAAGGATTCAGGTACTCGGCGAACTTCCAGTCCTTCCAGTCCGCGTACAGGTCGAGTTTCCGTTCAAAAATATCGTACGCGTAAACGCAGAGCGGATCTTCCGCCGAAGGCTCTTTTCCAACATAATAAAGGTTTTCAATCACCTTCTGATCGGAATATTTATAGTAGACTTTGAGCCTCAACGCCCAGAGAAGATTTGTTATCGCCATTTCACGCGTAAAATACCGCTTCAGAGCCGTCCTTGACTCGTCGCGGACAGAATTCATCGACCGCCAAAGTTCCCGGAATTCCTGAAGGTCAAGCCTGTAGTCCATCCTCTGGCGTTCAGCCCCCACGGGAACGCTGTCCACCCACGCAAAATCAGAACCTTCCGTCATCTTCTGTATGTCCGGCCAGTTTTCTATGTGTATTTTCGCAAAACGTCCAAGTTTCACACAGTGAGGATGCGAAGTTTCTCCGTAACTCAGGGCGGCGGTTATGGCCTTGACGTTTTCAACCTCGTATCTGTCCATCAACTGAACAAGAAATTTCGAGGGCCTGTCATACACCTCAAGAAGTTTTATGTATTCCGATATGAAAAGATTCGCCGCGTCCTTTTCAAGTTTTGTCGCAAGCATTGATTCGGGAATCATCGGAACAGGAGTTTCAAACACCATCTCCCAGAGGCGTGGAATGGATTCCGCATTGAAAAGTTTTATTGCATTTTCGCCCACGTAGGCCCTGGTTAAAATGCCAGCCGCCTTCGCGTAGACATAAGACGCCGCGCTGCTTCTATCCATGGCAATTTTCCTAGGACTGTCTTAGCGTCTGGCGTACAAAAGATGAGAAGGAGTCCCTGGAAAGAGGAATCTCCTTTACACTGGAAACATATTCGTCTATTGTTTTTTTATGGGAAAGGGAGGCTTCCTTTTTTTTCGCCTCGAAGTCCGCCTGCATTTCCTTGACGCTGGCGGAAAACCTCGCGGTAAAATCAGAGTCCGCCTTCGCCCTTGCGTCGGAAAGTATGTGGTTCGCCCTTTCCTGCGCGTCTTTAGTGAGGATGAAAGCGTTCTGCTCCACAGTTAAAAGATGTGCTATTACGTTAATTTCCGATTCTGCCATATTCCACTTCCTTTATTATGTTGCAGACCTGCCTGGAATCCGTAGCCTTCATTATGGAGGCGTACACGCGCGAATCGTTCAAAAGCATCGCGCAGTCTCTAAGCAGGTGAAGATGGTTCTGGGCGTTTTGTGGCTCAAAAATCATCATAATCACAAGATGGACAAGGTCTTCGCGGCCGCCACCTTCGATTTCGTAGTCAATGCCGGCAGGACTTATGCCGATGACGATTTCAGGCTTTGAAACAGAAGCGACGGTCGCGTGGGGAACTGCAACTCCCCGCGTGATGCAGGTGTTCTTCTGCTCCTCGCGTTCGTTCATGGCGGAAAGAACCTCTGCCCTGTTTAAAGAAGGCACTCTTCTGACAAGATTTTCAACCATTTCGGAAAACAGTTCACCCTTGTCTTCGCTTGAAAGTTCAAGAATGACACATTCAGGACTTATAAGGTTTTCTATCATTCCTAAAACCTCCCGAAGTATTTTTTTTGCTTAAAAATCTTTCTTATAAGTTTTTTTATTCAGCAGAAGAAGATTCCGCTTCCTCTCCGCCCCACCAGGACTCTGCGGTCGCCGACTGTTCGGCGGATTCGGAAGATTCTTCCGCAGGAGTTTCCACAATGGCGGAAGGCGCCAAATCGTCGGCGAGTTTAGGCTTTTTGTTTATGATTGAAAGGCTCAATGCAAGGGCAAAGAATAAAAACACAAGGACAGCGGTAGTCTTTGTAAGAACCGTGGCCGAATGTGAACCGAACGCTGCAGTTCCCCTGCCACCCAAAAGTCCGCCCATTCCGCTCTGACCGTCGTCCTGAACAAGTACGAGAAGTACAAGAAGTACGCTTACAATTACAAATACAACAAGAAGGATTATTCCAATAGTGCTCATTTAAAAACTCCAAGACGGCCGTTGGCCGAATCAAAACTATTTTTGTAGTTCTACAATATTAATAGAATTGCCTAAAACAATCAAGGTAAAAATCAGGGCATACAGCCAGAATTTTACCCTGCGCGAAAAACTACACGTTCTTGTTCACAATCCGGGTTTCGTATTTTCCAGTGGCGATGTCGATGTACCTTACAAAAAGGGAAACCTTGTTCTGTTCATCAAGCCACGACCAGACGTTGGACGCAAACTCATCTATGCCGCCTTCTATCGAAACCCTCAAAGGCTCTCCCTCGAAACTTGGAAGCGGATTTCCGTCGCCACGATATGTGTGGATGAAACGTCCCTCGCCCCTGCTCGGATTTTCATAGGAATACGAAAAACGCAGCGTGCAGTCGGGATTTCCAGAATCGCTTTTCAGAATCGACATTTCGTATGAAAAAACTCCGTCCAAAACGGAAAGCAGGCTTGAAATTCTTGGAGTGTAGTTTGGAGCGTCATGCTCGTACTTTCGGCTTCTAAGCGACTGTTCAAAAGTAAGTCCGTTTTTAAGCCCCTCGTACACGGTGTCAGTCTGATCTCCGTTTGTAACAATCGTAAAGTTTCCAAGAACCTTTACGGCGGAATAAATTATAAGGCTTGGGTCTCCTGCAATCAAAGCGGGATCGAACGCCTGGGTCCTTATGCCCTCGCCCTCCACCGCGAAAACCCTGTTCCTGCTTCCAGCCGAACGCCCCATGGTCCAGTACGCCGAAACGGCATATTTTCCGTCATCGGAAAGCCCCGCTACAATTCCACGTCCAGGATAGGAATTTCCCATAAGTTCGTCTTTAAGTGATGTGATTTTCATATGGCCTCGTTTTTTTTGTGTGAAGATACAAGATGATACTGAAAATAAAGCGTAAGTTCAATTGATGGGTTTTTATACAAACAGTTTCCGCCCATATAAAAAATCCCGCGAAACAGGAAAACGCTCCGCGGGATTTTTATCTGCCTTGCAGTTTTTATTGAAACGACGTGGCGGTCATGGTTGTTCCCGTCTTTATTATGTCATTTGACTTGTTCCACATCGCCTCCCAACTTGGAACTGCAGTGCCGGCTGCCATTCGGACTGCAATGCACTTTTCAAAGTCCAATCCAGTTGTAAACGTAAACGTGAAGGAGTTTTCATCATAGCATGCAAGAACCCAGTTCTCCCCATCGGAGCCATCAAAGACATACGCATACATGACGTCGCCCGCAGTTCCCCAATAAGACGAAAAATTTCCCGTTATGGTGTATTCAATTTCAGAAGAACAGGTCTTGCTTGCCACGGCGGAAGGCTCAAGTCCCTCACAGGTCGCCCTGGCGTAAATCGTCTGACCTTCGGAAATCGCCACTGGATCACTGTAGGAGGTCGTTATTTCAGTTTCAGAAAAACCGTATTTTATAGAAGCCCCTGAAGTTCCGCAGGTGATTGTAGCCTTTCCTCCCGAAATCGAAATGACGGGCGTCTGGCAGGTTGGAACAGGAGGTGTTCCGCCCGCGTCAATCTGCTGGAAAATCACAGTGGCATACGCACCCACTCCGTATGAAGTGGATGTGGAAAGCGCGTAATATCCCGCCGCATCCGAATCATACGGCTTCCAACTGTTGAAGTACTGTTCCGCCCAGGCCCCAGTGTCGCATATCCTGACCCATTTTTTTCCAGACGCGGGCGCTGGAACTGTAAACGGCTTTTCTCCTGAAGTCTGGTTTGTAAACATGATGAACTTGTGTCCGCCTGAAAAAGACGAACCGTCCGTTGCATACCCAAACGCCCTTTCGTCGCCTGAACTTATGTATGTGGTTGTGGCGGCCGTATGGCTCAACTGCCTGAACGCCTCGTCGCCGTGCATGTCAAGCATTCTCTTCATGAACACAAAGTTTCCGTTTTTGTCTTCAGTGTTTGAAAAATCGCCGAACTTGTCAACATACGAGCCTCCCCCTCCTGTTGAAACCTTGTGCGGACCTTTAGTGTTTATCATGCTGTAATTGTTCCACGTTGCGACGGAATCAATGTTGTATGGGTTGTTGTTTCCATTCTGAGTCCTTCCAAACTCATCTCCCCATACAATCATGGGAATTCCGCGCGTGAACATCTGGAGCGCAATGTAGTTTCGGGCGGTGCGTCTTCTTCCGAGAGGACTGTCTTCCACAAGATAATTGTAATCTCCGTTTCCGCCGTCGCTTGGACCGAACGGCCATGTCAAAGTTCCGTTCAAGGCATTTCCGATTCCTACATAGGAAGAAAGGTCAGCCAGTGTAAAGCCGTCGTGCGCCACCACCATGTTTACAGAAACGCCGAATTTCGCAAGAGGAGAGGATGAAGTTGAACCGTTCTTTCCGTAAATCGCATCCCCTATGGAAAGATGGTAAAGCGTATTGCCGCCGTCCATCTTGGTTTCACTTGTTCCGCTTCCGCTTACAAATTTTCTTACAACATCCCTGTAAACTCCGTTCCAGTCTCCCCAGCCTGTAGGAAAACTGCCAATCTGGTATCCGCTTGGCCACGAACAGTCCCACGCCTCCGCAATCATCTCTACATTGCGGGCGGTTCCAAGAGACGCCACATCCGTCAAAGTCTTGGCGGAAGAATCAAAAGTTCCCCAGCCGCTTCCGTTGTTTACACGACCCAGTACGGGAGCCAGGTCAAAACGGAAGCCGTCAACTCCCATTTTTGTAATCCAATATTCAAGGGAATCCAAAATAAGATTTCTTACAGTTGAATTGTCGCACTGCAGGTTGTTTCCACACCCCGAAGTTTCCCAATACTGTTCTTTTCCAGTTCCGGTAAGGCAGTAATACGTCGCGTTGTCTATTCCACGCATGAAGGTGATTTCAGCCTGCCTGTATGAGTCCGACGACCCCCGCCATGTTCCGCCTTCCCCTGAATGGTTGTACACAACATCAAGGTACACTTCAAGTCCTTCGTCGTGAAACGCCTTTACCATCTGCTTGAACTCGCGTGTAGGTCCACCCGCGCTCTTGTCGTACGAGTAGCGCCTGTCGGGGGCAAAATAACCGTAAGTCATGTACGCCCAGTAGTTTCCTCCCGCAGAATCGTCAGGATTTCCGTCGTTGTCGCTTTCGTGTACAGGAAGAAGTTCAATCGTATTGATTCCAAGGGCCTTGAGATAAGGGGCAAGATAGGCGGCGCCCTTATACGTTCCCCTGTATTCCGCCGGAACGTCCGCCACATCTTCAAAGCCGTCAAAACCTGAAAGTATTGAAGAAAGGCTTGAAGATGAAGGATGCTTTGTAATTCCCCTCACGTGAGCCTCGTATATCCTTGCCGCGGCGGAAGGAATTCCAGGCTTTGAACCAAAATCCGTAGCGTCGTCTATCACATACGCCTTTGGAGCGTAGGCCGCGGTGTCAAAGTTCCTGTTTGCCTCTCCAGATGAATATATCGCCGACGTCTTTGCAGTTCCGCCGTGTGAAAGAACCACAGGATCAGACTTGTCGTGCGTAAGTTCGTACGCGTAAGGGTCGAACACAACCTTGTTTGGATTGAATCGGTTTCCGTTTGAATCAACGTCGCTTACAAACCCCTCGGAAGAACCGCCGCGCCTCCACGCCTCGCTGAACGTCCAGTTCGGTCCCCACAGACGGAAGGCGTATATCGCTCCCGCAGGAAGAGCCTGGACTGTAGCGCGCCAGAAATTGTCGCCGTCCTTTTCAAGCCAGTAGTCGTACAATGGAAGGGCCTCGCCATAGGCGGAAGAATAAATTTCAAGAAGAACCTTTGTAGCATTTTTTGAATAAAGCGCGAAGGTCGCGTTTCCATCCGCCCTTATGTGCGCGCCAACCGGAGAGGACGCGTCCACCTCAAGCTTTGCGTATGTGCCACCTGCAGGATGCTGGTTTCCAAGGGAAGGTTCTGTGAACGTCCAGGTTTTAGCATCCGAAGAAACAAGTCCTTCCTTTACAGTTACAGCCTTCAACACAGTTCCAACTGAAACCGAAATTCCAGAACCCGTGTACAGAACGCCTGAACCTGAAGGCTCAGTTCCGTCGGTCGTATAGTAGATGCTCGCACCTGAAAGAGGCGACTCGCCGTCATACGTCCTTGCGGAAAGATATACAGTTTTAGGCGAAGACAGGAATGTTGAGATTGCGTTTCCGTTCTGGTCCTCAAGCCTTGGCGAAGGAGCCTTCAGCACAATCCTGTTTCCGCCGTTTATCTGAAAAGAACCGCCTGACGCAAGTTCCACCGACTCGGAATAAATTACAGTCTGCGAGCCGTCAAGAATGTAGAAGTTCCATTTTCCCGGAGCGACGCCTGAAACAGACTGGAGCGAACCTGTAAGCCCCGAAACGATGGCGGAAGAAGGATCTGAAACCTGGACCGTCATGGACGAAAGCGGAACGTCGGATGTAAAACTTACAGAAGCGGGGTGCAGTTCATACGAAGAATGTACAGTTCCATTTTTTATGGTGTCAGAAACAGCGTCTACATCTACAAGGGCGGAATGTACGCCTGCAGGAATCAAATCGCTCACTGCATTCATTGAAAGTTTTTCAATGTCGTATCCCTCGGAAAGAAGTTTTGCATACACGTTTCCAACGGCGGTGGTTGACCAGCTCACAGCAACCGAATTGACTCCGGCCCCTATGTCTGTTACCGCCCTCATGACAGTGCCGTCAATCTTTTTCAGTATGCTTCCGATTGTCTTTTTTGCCTCAATCGTTACAATCCTGTTTTTTCCTACAGGAATTCCATCAAACGTAACAGACCCCGCCCCGGACGACACCGTGACGTCGGTCTTTGTCAATGTTTCCATTCCACGGCCAGAAACGCTCACGTCGGCCTTTTCTATTTCAGAAACAAGAACCGCCCTTGAGCTTCGTCCATCGTCGCCCTGTACCACGGAAAGAGAACCGTAACGCGAAGAATTTTCCAAGTCCACGTTGGGCTGGAATTTACAGGAAGAAAGCGCGGCGGAAAAAAACGCCGCAAAAATCAAAATCGCTTTGAATGGTGAGATTTTACCGTTCATAGAACCTCCAAAGTTCATAAACAACTTGCATGTGCGAAAAACTTGTGAAAGACGGATCTTCTCTTTCCGCCAGCCACACAAGACAAACTCCCGAAGACTTCATAGAAGTATATGAGGGTTTTTGAAATATGTAAAATATTTTTTCAATACAGCCACATTTTGTTCGTGCTTTGGTTTGAATTTTGGTTCATGTAAAATTTTCTGAAAGTTTTATGAAAAATCCCGTGCCTTCATGCAAATCTTACAGCGCATAAAAAAAGCCGGACTTTTACAAAATCCGACTTTACATACCGCTCAGTTTTCCATTCCGGCTTTTTCAGAAGGCTTCATCTTGGCTTCGCTCACCATTCTTCCCATTCTTTCCTTTGCGGCGGGAATGTTGTTCACCATGAGGTTCGGCTGGCTTGTAGCGTCCAATGTGTCGCGCCAGAGAGCGCCCTCAGGGTCTACCACGTTCCTGTGCGCCGTCGCCATGGAAATTGGAATGTGCACGAACTTGTCGTGCACCAGTCCTATTACGATTTTTGTCTTTCCCGCCATGGCGGCGTGGACGGCGTTGTTTCCAAGCCTTTCACAGTAAATCGAGTCGGACGCGGTTGTAACGGACGCTCGAATCTGGTAGCCCGGATCTATGTACTTGAGGTTTATGTGAATTCCCTTCTTTCCAAAATACGCGTTTATCTGGTCCCTGAGGTATATTCCAATGTCAGCAAGCTTTATGTTTCCAGAAGCGTCGGTCTGGTTCGTCTTTGTAAGAAGTTCCTGTCCGGCTCCCTCGGCAACGATTATCACAGCGTGATGCCTTCTTTTAAGCCTTTCTTCGATATGTGCAAGAAGTCCGTTCGGACCTTCAAGATCGAAAGGAACTTCCGGAATCAGGCAGAAATTACACTCGTGGCTTGCAAGGGCGGCGGCGGTCGCTATGAAGCCCGACTCGCGCCCCATGAGTTTTACAAGTCCTATTCCGTTTATCTGGGAATTCGCCTCCATGTGGATGGATGCGACCGCCTCCTTGGCGCGCTGCACTGCGGTCTCAAATCCGAACGAACGGTCTATGAACTGAAGGTCGTTGTCAACCGTCTTTGGAATTCCCACAACAGCGCATTTTAGACCGCGTTTTTCAACCTCGTTCGAAATGTCAAGCGAACCCCTCTGCGTTCCGTCTCCCCCGATTATGAACATCATGTTGATTCCAAGCCTCTGGATTGTGTCAACGATGTCAGAGACACGCTGTCCGCCTCCCCTGCTTGTGCCAAGGAACGAACCGCCAATCTTGTGAATCTCATCTACGTTCTCCGGATCGAGGGCGACTGTAGGATAGCCCTCCTCCTCAAAAAATCCCTTGTAGCCGTACTGGAATCCCCTTATGTCGCGGACTCCATATCTGTTCCAAAGACAGCGCACCACGGCGCGTATGACGTCGTTCAATCCCGGGCAGAGTCCTCCGCAGGTGCAGATTCCAGCCTTGACGTCCTTTGGATCAAAATATATGAATTCACGCGGTCCCGCCTTCTGCATCATATTCGTCGAATCGACGGCGACAGGCTTTTTTACGTCGAACACGTTCACGGCGTTAAGCACGTATGAATCGTCCTTCACGTAGTTTGCGCGGCAGTCGCCGTAAACCGTAGAAAGTTCAATGGGAGACCTCACCTCGCACTCTCCCAATGTGTCTACAGAAAAATCGTATATGTCTTTGTTACTCATAGCAGGACTCCTGATAAAAATTGCATTATTATAACAGATTCTATCATATAGACAAAACCTTTTTTTTTCAACGAGTTGCGGATAAAAACTCAGGACTTGCGTCCGTGCCTGTTGCAGCTTCCGCATCCGTTTATTATCACGTGCGGCTTTCCGCTTTTCGTCTTGTTGAACATTCTTGAAACAAGGTAG
>JBHAFG010000014.1:0-11307 GCA_041855945.1 Treponema sp.
ACCTGCCCTTGTGTTTGAGACCGCCTGTTCGTCGAGCGCCGCCGCTATTGGACGGGCCGCAGACCTTATACGTTCAGGCGTATGTGATGCAGTTGTTGCCGGCGGCGTTGATATTGCAAGCGACACTGTTCTTATGGGATTTGATTCGCTTGGGGCTGTAAGCCCCGAAAAGACCAATCCGTTCAGCGTCAACCGCCGCGGCATAACGCTTGGCGAGGCGGCGGCGTTTTTTGTGCTTTCAAGGGAGCCGTTTGACGGGGATTCTGTAAGGCTTCTGGGCTTTGGAGAGTCGGCGGACGCCTACCACATGACAAGCCCCGACCCCGGCGGAGACGGCGCGAGGCGTGCGATGGAGGAGGCGTTGAAGAAGTCGGCTCTTTCTCCTTTGGACGTTGACTATGTGAACCTTCACGGAACTGGAACTAAATTCAACGACCTTATGGAATCGCGCGCTGTAAAGGCCGTTTTTGGCGATGTTTCTGTTCCGTGCAGCACAACAAAGCCGGTGACCGCACACACTTTGGGGGCGGCGGGCGCGCTTGAGGCGGCCGTGTGCTGGGCCGCCATAAAAAACTCTACGGAAGGCGGATCGGTTTTTCCCGTCCAGGTCTGGGACGGACAGAGGGATTTGGAAATGCCTGAGATTAACATTGTTTCAAGGGATGGCGCGGCGCGTTTTTGCGAAAAGAAGGGGAGGATTGACGTGTGCATGAGCAATTCCTTTGCGTTTGGCGGCGCGAACGCCTGCATTTTGCTTGGACGTTGATTTTTGTATTGAAGGAATTTGGTGGAAGGTTCCTGTGTATGGGCGGATGCTTTCATGCAAAGGATTTTTCCGGGCGCCGGTATGGAGCCGTTGGGCTTTTGCCCAAGGATTTTTTGAGCGCCAAAGGCGGGCAAAAAAGACCGAGCGTGAGCGGGCGGCGGAACACCGGAGGGTGCATGCCCCACCCCCAGAAAAAAACTTAATTGTTTTTATGCCGATTTTCCGTTATTCTACAAATCTAAGTCATTTTAATAGAGGTGGATATGTCAGTTGAACCAAAAGAAGTAGGTCAGTTTATAGAAAGAGATGAGTTGATAAATTATCTTCCGCACAAGGGAAAGATGTTCCTGCTGAGCCGTGTTACAGCCCACGACGTGAACTCTCACACTATAACAACGGAGTACGACATCACGAAGGACTGTATTTTTTACGAGGAGGAATTTGACGGAGTTCCTACATGGGCGGGTTTTGAACTTATGGCGCAGGGAATTTCGGCCCTTACGGGAATTACAAATAAAATCAAGGGGCGCGAGCCTTTGCCGGGAATGATTCTGAGCGTGGTTGATTTCAAGGCGTCTGTGGGATTTTTGAAGAACGGTACTACCTGCCAGATGAAAATCGCCGAGGATTTCAGGGACGATGAGACCCATACATACAGGTATGTGTGCTCGCTTTATGCGGGTGTGGGAGATTCCGAGCCTGCCGCGACGGCGAAGATAACTGTAATGGAAACGGAGAACATGACGGGGATGTTCTTGGAAAAACAGTAAGATTTGGGCGGCGTTCTGTAATACCCTGCAATGTCCTGCAATGTTCGTGTAAGGGCCGCGCGGTGTGCCGCAATGTCCTGCAATGGCGTTCAGGCAAATTGACAATATTTTGTATACAAATTAGAATTGAATGACATATTTTGTAAAACTGTCATTTTTTAGGAGTTTTAAATGGAAAACGTAAACGCAGACAAGAAGGTTCTTGTAACAGGCGCATCAGGCGGAATTGGTAGGGCGGTTGCCGTTGAGGCGGCGAAGGCTGGATATTATGTAATTTGTCACTATAACGGAAGTCAGGCAAAGGCCGAGGAAACTTTGGCGCAGATAAAGGCGTCTGGCGGCGACGGAGAACTCATTCAGTTCAATGTTTCCGACAGGGAGGACTGCAAGGCGAAACTTTCAGAAATGTCCGAGAAGCACGGAATCCTCTGGGGCGTGGTGAACAACGCCGGCATTACAAGGGACAACACCTTTGTTGGACTTTCCGGCGACGACTGGGACAAGGTAATACACACGAACCTTGACAGCTTCTACAATGTATTGAGCCCCCTCATCATGGGTATGGCAAGCCGAAAGAACAAGCGCGGCGGAAGAATCATAACAATGGCTTCTGTTTCTGGAATCATAGGAAACAGGGGGCAGACCAACTATTCGGCGTCCAAGGCGGGCGTAATCGGCGCTACAAAGGCTTTGGCTGTGGAACTTGCAGGCAGAAACGTAACCTGCAATGTAATCGCTCCAGGCGCGATTGAAACAGAAATGACGGACCACATAATTCCAGAGGCAAAGGAAATAATGCTGAGCACAATTCCTATGAAGCGCATGGGCCGCCCTGAGGAGATAGCGGCTGCCGCCGTGTTCCTTTTGAGCGAGGGCGCCTCGTACATCACAAGGCAGGTAATAACTGTTGACGGCGGTATGTGCTAGGCCGGGCGGTCCTGCGCCTGCGCCTTTTTAAAAATATTCTTTTTAAGGGAACCATAAAGGAAACGATAGATGCAATTTACAAAACCAAACGGAAAGCGCCGGGTTGTCATAACGGGCGCCGGAATGATGAGCGGTCTTGGTCAGAGCTGGGAGGAAGCGTTCGCCCAGTTGAAGACTTACAGGAACTGCGTAAAAAACATGGAGGAATGGCACGACATAAAGGGAATGAACACCCAGCTTGCCTGTCCTGCAAAGGGCGACATTCCAAAATATTCAAGGAAACTTACAAGGGGAATGGGAAGGGTCGCCCTTCTTTCATACCATACATCTCAACTTGCGTTGCAGATGGCGGGGCTTTTAAAGGAAGACGGAGACATAGTTGACGAGTGCAAGAACGGACGCACTGGAGTGGCGTACGGTTCTTCAATGGGTTCGTTCGATTCAATACAGGAACTCACTTCCGTAATGGAAGACCGCTGCACCGCAAAGGTCAATTCGTCAACATACATCAAGTGCATGCCGCACACCTGCGCCGCGAACATCGAAGTTACGTACCAGTTGAAGGGAAGGATGATTGTAACGTCGGAAGCCTGTACTTCTGGAAGCCAGTCGATAGGATACGGCTACGAAACGATTGAAAACGGCCTTCAGGACATAATGATCTGCGGTGGTGCGGAGGAACTCTGTCCGCCGGACGCCGCGATTTTTGATCAGCTCGGTTCAACTTCAATCCGAAATGAACATCCTGAAACCGCGCCAAGTCCGTTCGACAAGGACAGGGATGGTCTTGTAATAGGAGAGGGCGCCGGAACGCTCATCCTTGAGGATTTGGAACACGCCGTAAAACGCGGAGCGAAAATATACGCCGAAATAGTAGGTTTTGGAACGAACACTGACGGAACCCACATAACCTCGCCAAACAGCGAAACGATGGGAATCTGCATGCAGCTGGCGTTGGATTCATCCGGGCTTGCTGGAGACAAAATCGCATACGTAAACGCGCACGGAACTTCAACACACCACGGCGACATAGCGGAAACCACCGCAACAAGAAGGGTGTTCGGACGAAAAGTTCCAATTTCCTCCACAAAGTCCTACATAGGACATACGCTCGGTGCGTGCGGAGCGGTGGAAGCATGGCTTACAATCAACATGATGAACGAAGGCTGGTTCCATCCTACGCTGAACCTGAACAGTGTTGACCCTGAGTGCGGCGACCTTGACTACATCAAGGACGAGGGACGCAGGATTGACGCGGAATACGTTATGAGCAACAACTTTGCCTTTGCGGGAATCAACACGTCGTTGATTTTCAAAAAGTGGACCGAAAACTAGAAAACTGTAAAACTGAAATAGTGTAACGGTGTAACGGTGGAAAACCGACGCGGCGCGTGGTCGTTTATGGCGGCCACGTTTTTTTTGTCTTAAAGCAGTTTTGTTCAATAATTTACAACTTATATCAAAAAATTGATATTTTTAGCGTGGTGTTTTCCCCAAAATTAGACAGGCAATTTTGGAGGAGAATATGACTTTTCAGGAAACGCTGCGCGAAGCTGCGGCGCAGGGAATAGTGCTTCTTAAAAACGAGGGGGCGACGCTTCCTTTTACGGCGGAAGACAGCGTTGCGATTTTTGGACGCGCGCAGATAAATTATTATAAAAGCGGAACGGGTTCAGGCGGTTCTGTACACGTTCCTTTCTCTGTGAATCTTATTGACGGAATAGAGCGTCTTAAAGGCGAAGGCTTTCCAGTTGCTTCAATAAATACAGACTTGGTTTCAATATACAGGGATTGGATTCAGAAAAATCCGTTCAATACAGGAAACGGCGAATGGGCGAGCGAACCGTGGTGGCAGGTTGAAATGCCTGTTACAGATTCGCTTGCGACCTCTGCTGCCAAAAAATCCGAGAAGGCGGTTTACATAATCGGTCGTACTGCAGGCGAAGATCAGGACAACAGGCCGCAGAAGGGAAGTTATTACCTTACAGACGAGGAGCTGAAGAATCTTGAAGTCCTGAGCGTGCATTTTAAAAAAATTACAGTGGTGCTGAACGTTTCAAACATAATAGACACGTCATGGGTGGAATCCCCGGTTTTCAAGGGAAGGATAGGCGCCCTTCTATACAGCTGGCAGGGCGGAATGCAGGGCGGACAGGGGCTTGCTGACGTTCTTTTTGGGAAAAAAAGTCCTTCTGGAAAACTTGCCGACTCAATAGCGTGGGAAATACAGGACCATCCTTCTACAAAAAATTTTGGAAGCGCGGAGGACGAGCTTTACTGCGAGGACATATACGTGGGCTACAGATATTTTTCAACGTTCGCGCCGCATAAAATCCAGTATCCGTTCGGCTTTGGAAAGTCATACACGGACTTCCGCATTGAAAACAAAAGGTTTGAGTTCGGTTCAGGCGAATTTACAGTTGAGGTTGAGGTATTCAATCAGGGGAATTTTACTGCGAGGGAAACCGTGCAGGTTTACTGCGAGCCTCCACAGGGAAAACTTGGAAAACCTGCAAGAATCCTTGTGGGTTTTGCAAAAACGGTGGAACTGAAACCAGGCGAAAGCGAAACGCTTGAAATCTCGTTTGGGCAGAAAGATTTTGCCTCGTATGACGACCATTGTGCGAAAGGCGACTTTGACGCGGCGGACGACAATTTTGCAAAAGACGGCTCTAACGCGGCGGACGAACGTAATGCCGGGCGCGATGCGGACTTTACAGGCTTTGAATATTCGTACGTCCTAGAGGAGGGCGTGTATCATTTTTACGCCGGAACTGATTCCACGAACGGAAAAAAACTTTTTACGGCGGAAAACACGGAATTTTCCGTCCAGGAAACATTTGCCGTTGAAAAACTTTCAAACGCCGCGGGTCCCACAGTTTCATTTAAAAGAATCCGTCCAAAAAAATTACAAAACGGAGTGTATGAGATTGGGGAAGAAAACGTTCCGCTTTACAGCGCGGACATTTCATCGCGTATTGGGGAAGCAAAATCCAGGCTGAACAGATTTGAAAACCGTATTTCACGCGCGATAGATTTTTCAGATGTTGTAAAAGAGCCTTCCCTTGTTGAGGATTTCATAGCGACTCTTTCAGACGCGGAACTTATGACGCTTGTACGCGGAGAAGGAATGATGAGCCGCAAGGTTACGCCCGGAGTCGCGTCGGCCTTTGGAGGACTTAGCGAAAGCCTTCATGCAAAAAAAATTCCTGCAGTCGCCTGCTGCGACGGACCTTCGGGAATACGCTTTGACAACGGAAAAGAGGCGAGCCTTGTTCCAATCGGAACGCTTCTTGCCTGCACGTGGAACACGGCCCTTGTTGAAGAGGTTTTTGAATTTATTGGAAGGGAAATGCTTGAAAATCAATGCGACGTGCTTTTAGGACCTGGCTGCAACATTCACAGAAATCCGCTGAACGGACGCAATTTTGAATATTTTTCAGAAGATCCGCTTGTTTCGGGTCTTATGGCATCAAGCGTTTGCAGGGGGCTTTCAAAATCAGGCGCGATTGGAACGGTCAAACATTTTGCACTGAACAATCAGGAAAGCAACAGGAGGACGCAGAATTCAGTTGTATCGGAACGCGCGTTAAGGGAGATATACCTGCGGCCGTTTGAAATCGCCGTAAAAAACGGAGGCGCGGCCTCAATAATGACAAGTTACAACGGAGTGAACGGACACAAGGCCGCGTCAAACTTTGACCTTGACACTACGATTCTTCGCGGCGAATGGAATTTTTCGGGGCTTGTAATGACGGACTGGTGGGCGGCGATGAACGACTGCGAAAAAGGCGGCGCGTCAACTGCAAGGAAAATGTCTCAGATGATAAGGGCGCGGAACAACGTGTACATGGTTGTTGCAAACGACACCGCGGAAAAAGGCGGATTTGGAGACGACCTTGAAGAATCCCTTGCGAACGGAAGTTTGAGCCGGCAGGAACTTGAACTTTCTGTAAAAGACATTCTGCTTTTTGTAGCGAAAACCGCCGCCGCAAAACGTCCTGCCCGCCCGCTTAAAAACGAAGTGGTGCTGCGAAATTTCATTGAATCAGTTCCCGAAGGCGAGCGGGTTTTACACTGCGGCGAAAACGCGGATGCAAAAACGCTCCAAAAAAACGCGTATTACAGGATAGCGAAGGACGGCGCGTACAATGTATGCGGTTCTTTCATAAAGGACGGCGGCGAAACTCTTTCGCAGTCCGTTACAAACGTTCTTATAAACGGACAGGTCTGCGGTTCTTTTGAGTGCAGGAGCACGGACGGAAAAAACGTGTGGGCGACGGCGGTGCAGCTTTTCCTGAAAAGTGGCGTTTATTCCCTGGGCTTGGACGCAACAAAACCTGGAATAACTGTAAATTCAGTTGCGATTGTACCCGAAGGAGAATCTCCGATTTCCGCGGGAGTGTATGAGTAGCAGTTTTTCAGATTGACGGACTTTGATTTTGAAATGATACTGTAAGACACATTTTGTGTGATTTTCGCATTTTTATATCTGCGTGTTTCAATTGATGGAATATATGGAGGCGTTTTATGGAAAACTTTACTTTTTACAGCCCCACAAAATTTGTGTTCGGCAAAGAAACAGAAAACCAGGCCGGAACAATGGTAAAAGAATTCGGCGGTTCAAAAGTTCTGCTTCACTTTGGCGGAAAATCTGCTGAAAAGTCAGGATTGCTTGGACGCGTGCGAGATTCACTTAAAGAGTCTGGAATTGATTTTGTAGAACTTGGCGGCGTGCATCCAAATCCGCTTTCTGACCTTGTATATACAGGAATTGATTTGTGCAAAAAAAGCGGCGTAGATTTCATTCTTGCTGTAGGCGGCGGTTCTGTAATTGACAGTGCAAAGGCAATCGCAATGGGCGTATGCCACGACGGCGACTTCTGGGATTTTTACAGCGGAAAAGCCGCTCCTAAAAAAGCAGTTCCTGTAGGAACAGTACTCACAATCGCGGCTGCAGGAAGCGAGGGTTCGGGCGACTCCGTTATTACAAAAGTTGAAGGAATGGTAAAGCGCGGGGCTGGAAGCGAATGTATACGCCCACGTTTTTCAATCTTGAATCCTGCTTTGACACAGACATTGCCTGCCTATCAGACAGCGTGCGGTGTAACAGACATCATGGCACACGTATGCGAGCGGTATTTTACAAACACAAAAAATGTAGAAACTACAGACCGTCTGTGCGAGGCAGGGCTCTTGCGATGATTAACGAAACGCCAAAAGATATTGAAGAGATTTACAGATTGGCGTTATAGCGTTGCAGACTTGTAAACTTGTAGCGTGCGGGCTTGTGGCGTTGTAAAAGAAAAACCCCCGCGGATTTTTTTGATGTAAATCCACGGGGGCGGTGTAAAACTTGCGTCCTACGAGTTTTTAATGTTCACCTTTACTGTAAAGGCTTGATGGTCAACTTGTAATTTTTGGAACTCAAGACATTTTTGTTCTGTATTCCGTAGCGGTATTTTCCTGCCCCAAGATTTACACTTCCAGATACTGATGTAACTTTTTCGCCGGAAACTGCTGTCTTGTACGAAAATGCGTTTCCATTCCACCATTTAACGCCATCTTCTTCCGTCATCATGTAAAAATACAAATCTCCGTCTGCACTTGCTGTAACGCTAAGGCTTTCTGTTTTTAGCAATGTAAACTCATAGTAAGTCTTTGAACTTGAAGCAATGTTGTTCCAACTTGTTTTTTCAACTATTGCACCGTCAAGTTTCCATACAGCATAAAAAGTTTCATCATCGTCAAGTTGGATTTTTTGTCCTGCCGCATAACTTGCGCTTGAACTTTGGCTAAAAAATGACCAGCCTGCAAAACTGTAGTAGTCCAAACCGCTTGCTGGAGCTTCTTCCAGATTGTAACTCATGCTTTTTCCATACTCTGCGGTGTTTGTAACAGTTTTTACAATGTTTTCTCCGTTTCCGCCAAGGTCGTATGTTACAGTATATGTTTTTGTCTTCCATACGGCGTAAACTGTAAAACCTTCAGTGTTCGGCAAATCAGAAAGAGAGAGTGAAACATCTTCTCCAGCACCCATTATCTGTTCTATCTGATAGTTTGAACTTGGCTTTTTGTAAGTGCTCCAGCCAACAAAAACTCCGTTTGAGTTTGTAAATGTATTTGCCGGCAAAGTCGCCTCGTATTTGAGCGTTCCTGCGTTCAACAATAGGTTTTGTGTAAAACTAGTTCCGCTTCCGCCGTTATCTGTGTTTGGCTCGAATGTTACAGGAACAGATTCTTTTGCCCATACGGCATATAGGGTTTGAGAACTGTAGACAGTCGCATTTTCACCTGCCTTGTAATAGGCGGGGTTAGATGATGCATATATTCCCCAACCGATGAACGCATAGCCTGACTTTGTAAAAGGATTTTCTGGAACTGTAAACTTGTAAGAAGATGTTTTTGTATCGTATTTTACATTTTGTGTAAAATTAGTTCCGTTTCCGCCGTTTGCGTTGAATGTCAAAACTATGTCGTCTTTCCAAACTGCGTAAAGGGTTGTGTCGGAATAGACTGTTATACTTTCCTTGTCGGTGTATGTTGCAGAAGTTCCACTTTGATATTTGCTCCAGCCGATGAAGGTGCTGTTTTCCTTTGTAAAAGGATTTTCGCTCAAGGCTGTGGAAACAGCGTAAGGTATGCTCTGCGTTGTGGTTTCTTTTCCGTCGCCTGTAAGACCTCCGTTTCCGTTGAATGTTACAAGAGGATTTGCCTTCCATACGGCGTAAAGAGTAACGCTAGGTTCTGCAAATTTTACGCTTTGCTTGTCGCTGTAAGTTACGTATGTAGCATCGGCGTAAGTTGACCAGCCTGCAAAACTAAAATTTTCTTTTGTGAATGCATTTACATTCAACTCTGTGTATGTGTTTGCGGTTATTGTTTGAGTTGCAGTAGTGTTTCCGTTGGAATCTTTTCCACCGTTTGCATCAAAGGTTATTGTAACAGGACCTTTGTATTTCCATACCGCATAGAGCGTGGTGTTTGATGTAAAATACACATTGGTCTCTGCATCTGTGTATGTGGCGCTTGTTGCAGAAGAAGATGTTGTCCAGCCTGAAAATTCGTAGTTTTCTCTGGTGAATGTGTTTGCCCTTAGTTTGTTATAGTTTGTGTCGCTCCAAGAATAAGTGTAACTTGGCTTGCTTCCGTATTTTACATATTGGCTTACTTCTTCTGGACTTTCAGAACCGTCATTTTTATTGTAAATGAGTTTTACAGATTCTGTTGATTTGTCTTCAAGCCAGCAGGCGTATAAATTTTCATCTCCGTACAGAGTGAGGTTTGCGCCGTCCGTGTAAAAGTTTGATACTGTTCCAGAGGATTTTGGCAGAATGCTTGAAGTATACCAGCCGTAAAAAACATAGCCTGGGCGTTCAAATGTATTTTCTAAAAGAGTCGCTTTTGTTCCGCTTTCCGACTTTTCTAAAGTCTGTTCTATATAACTGTAAGTGGAGCCGTCAAAATTTGAATGGTAGGTTATTACATAGTTTGCCTCGTCATGCCAAAGAGCGTAGAGCGTTATGTCGCTTTCTGCATCCGATGCCCAAATGTCTGCTTCATCTGCGTATGACTTATACTTGCTGTTTTTTGATTTTGACCAGCCTGCAAAAGTGTAGTTTTCTCTTGTAAAAATGTTGGCGTGAAGTGTAAAACTTTTTCCCTTTTCTACATAATACGACATTTCCTGTGGAGTTGCCGTGCCGTCGTTTTTGTTGTATGTAACCTTGATTGTCTTTGCTTCTTCAAGCCATACAGCATAGAGCGTCGTGTCTTCGTAAAAATATTCCACGCTTTGTCCGTCGGCGTAGTAGGAAGCGTAAGAACTGTAGGAGGAAGTTTTTGTTTTGCTCCAACCCATAAAGACAAAGCCCGCCCGTGTAAAGGTGTTTGCGTCAAGTTTTACTGAGGAACTTTCGCTTGAAACTTTTACAGTTTGACTTTTTGTCTGGGCGGAAGATTCTCCGTCCTTTACAAAGCCTGAGTCAAAGGTAATTGTAAAAGAGTCAATTTTTTGCCATACGGCATAAAACGACATATTCGATACAACTTTTATGCTGTCTCCAACCTTGTAGTCTGCGACTGTCGCATCCGCCTTTTTTGCCCAGCCCAAAAACTTGTAGCCCGTTCTTGATACAGAGTAAAAATAGGCGGTTTTTCCTTCTTCATAGGAAGAGAAAGAACTTTCAGGGCTTGCGCCTTCATAGTTTTTGTAAAAAGTAACTGTGTAATAAACAGGGGCGTCTTGCGAGACCTCTCCTTGACAGCCAGTAAAAAATGCTTGAGACGCAAAGGCCAAAAGCATCACCATAAAAAAGTATTTTAGGGTTTTCATAAACCCACCTCCTTAAAAAGCCAACGATGAAATTTAAAATTCCAAATTGACCTTTTGAGCGTTCTGCAAACAAATGAAGAACGTCAGATATTCACGGAGGGTTTGCAACGCAAACCTGCATCAAGGACTTTGCGTAATTGGTTTACGAAAAGTCTTCAATGCGCCTCCAAACTGTAATACTACTATACAAAAAAAAAGTAGTCGTACAAGATTTTGTTTTTGAAGGTGTGCGTTTTGTGTGTGGTGGGGAGGATGTTGTGTGGTGGCGTTTGTGTGAGGTGAGAAAAATCGTCTTTTTCTTGTTTTACTAGTCTAAATATAGTATCATATAAAGACTATCGCGGAGGTGGATATGGTAACGAATATTCAGGAGTGCATTAAACCAATTTCCTACATAAAAACGAATGCCGCAGACATGATGAATTTTGTAAATGACAGAAGAGAGCCTCTTGTCATTACGCAAAACGGTGAATCACGGGCTGTGTTGCTGGATGTCGAATCGTATCAGG
>JBHAFG010000015.1:0-6101 GCA_041855945.1 Treponema sp.
ATTCATAGTCGAAGCCCGCCACCCAGTCGGGAACAACCTCGCCAGAGCCTTGGCGCACATAATAACCTTCCCCCTCTGGAATCAGAACCTGATTGAAGTCTCCGCCCATGAGCACGTAGTTTTCTTTTTTACGCTCCGCCTCAAGAATTTCCCGAAGAAGCGACATCTGTTTTTTTCTTACAGAACCTCCGCTGTCGTAAGCGGAAAGATGGACGTTTATCAATACAAATTCTTTTTCACTTCCTTCAATGTCATAGCGGCCTATCACTATCGCCCTGTCCAAATCTATAACGTTTGAAAGCCGCGAGTCAGAAAGAGGAAGCATCCGCCTTACGGCCGATGAAACGTCCGCCCTTGAAAGGGAAACAAGTCCAGCAAGGGATTTTCCGTGCGGCTCGTTCAAAGGATAAAAAAGATACGGAGAATGATAGTTTACCGCCCATACAAAAGAATATTCTGGAAACGCGGAAAAGAAAGTCTGCACCTGGTCCACGTGGTAACTGCGTGTCGCCTTTTTGTCAACTTCCTGCAAAATTATGAAATCCGCGTCCTGATTTTTTATAGTGTCCACCGCGCCCGAAATATTGTTCAGCACGTGGTTTCGGCTTGTAGCCCTTGACTGGCGCCCGGAAATCTTTATCCTTCGGTCTGTGTCGGCATAGCCTTCGTCCATGAAAAAACTGAAATTCTCGTCGTACGCTCCAAAACCAACGTTCATGGTGAGCGCCCTGTACCGTTTTCCAACACGTATTTTTTCCGGATTTCCAATGTTCGAAGGCTCAAGAGTCTTGTTGTCCTCGATTCTGTAATAACTTCCAAACACGTAAACCAGATACAGAGCGACAAGCACTGCAATGCAGATCGCGGCCGCGCCAACCGAAACAATAATTCTTTTTAAAACCCGCCGTGCATTCTTCACGCAAATCCTCCGCTACACAAGTATAACAGACAATCCTGCGTTTGGTTAAAAAAAAAAACGGCAAAGAAAGGAAGAACCTAAAAAATCATGAAAAACCTTTGCACAAACCAATACATTTTAAATCTTCCGTCCGTATTTTTAAATCAAGGGCAAAAAAAACAGCCCCGCGCAATCGCAGGGCCGTCTTTGCCGCCGTAAAACCAAAGCCTTTTTAAGGCGCGCTTTAAAACCGCACAGTCTGATGGACCTTCAACGATTTTTCCACACGCCAGAAACGGCCTTTAGAATGTTACGCCTTGTTCAAGCGAGATTCCAAATCGTCGAGGATTGCGGACAATTCTTTTGGAAGGTGCTTTCCGAACTTAGGATAGTGGTTCTCGCGAACGTCCTTGACTTCCTTCTTCCAGCCTTCAACGTCAACCTTTGTGATTTCTGGAAGAGTCTTCTTGTAATAGTCGGCAAGACCTTCTGTGTTGAGAGCGCCTTCTTTTGGCATATATCCGATTGGAGTGTCGATGAAGTTGTCCTTTCCGTCACAGCGGTCGAAAATCCATGCAAGGACACGGCTGTTGTCGCCGTAGCCAGGCCACATGAATCCGCCAGGAAGTTCCGCGTTGGACTCGTCCTTTCTGAACCAGTTTACATAGAAGATTTTTGGAAGAAGATCCTTGTCCTTGGCTGAATTTCCAACGTCAATCCAGTGCTGGAAGTAGTCGCCCATGTTGTATCCGCAGAACGGAATTATGGCGAATGGGTCGCGGCGGATTTTTCCAACCTCGTCGGCGTTGATTGTCGAAGCGGCTGTGATTTCCGAACCTACGATGGAACCAAGGAACACACCGTGTTCCCAAGAACGGCTCTGGTGCACAAGAGGAACTGTCGATGGACGGCGGCCTCCGAAGAGGATTGCAGAAATTGGAACTCCCTCAGGGCTTTCCCAGTCGGAAGCGATGCAAGGACACTGCGCGGCAGGAGCGGTGAAACGCGCGTTAGGATGCGCCATTTCTTCTCCGGCAGGAGCCTTGTCCTTAGGAAGAGCGTCCCGGGTCCTTCCCTTCCAGTCAACAAGTTTTCCAGTTGCAGGATAGCCGATGCCTTCCCACCATACGTCTCCGTCTTCTGTAAGGGCGCAGTTCGTAAAGATTGTGTTCTTTGAGGCGGAAATGAGGGCGTTGTTGTTGGACTGCTCTGAAGTTCCTGGAGCGACACCAAAGAATCCGGCCTCAGGGTTGATTGCATAAAGACGTCCGTCCTTGCCGAACTTCATCCATGCGATGTCGTCGCCGACAGTTTCAACCTTCCAGCCAGGAATTGTAGGAATGAGCATTGCAAGGTTTGTCTTTCCACACGCAGAAGGGAATGCGCCTGTAACGTATTTTACCTCGCCCTGTGGGTTTGTAAGTTTGAGGATGAGCATGTGTTCTGCAAGCCAGCCTTCTTCCTTTGCGATGAAGGACGCGATGCGGAGCGCGAAACACTTCTTTCCAAGAAGGGCGTTTCCGCCGTAGCCGGAACCGTAGGACCAGATGAGGTGTTCCTCCGGGAAGTGTGAGATGAACTTCTGCTCTACCGGAGCGCAGGCCCATACACCGTTGTCCTTTTCGCCGTTGTTCAAAGGCTTTCCAACAGAGTGGAGGCAGGGAACAAAGTCGTCGGTCATGTACTGCCATGTCTTTTCGCCGGTGCGTGTCATTATGTCCATATTCACAACAACGTACTCAGAGTCAGTGAGTTCAACGCCGTATTTTGCGATTGGAGAACCGAGAGGCCCCATGCAGAAAGGAAGAACGTACATCGTGCGTCCGTGCATGCAGCCCTTGTAAAGACCGCTCATGGTCGCCTTGAGTTCACTTGGGTCGATCCAGTTGTTTGTAGGACCTGCGCCTTCCTGTGTTTTGGTAGCAATGAATGTTCGTTTTTCAACACGAGCCACGTCAGATGGATCAGAGCGGAAAAGGAAACTGTTAGGTTTCTTTGCCAATGGAGTTGCAAGCCCCGCGTCAACGCATTTCTGCATAAGGCGGTCATATTCCGCGTTAGAGCCGTCGCAAACCACAACATTGTCAGGTTCACACATCTTGACACATTCTTCAATCCAAGACTTTATCTTGGCATTCTTGATGTCATTAACTGTCATTCAATACTCCTATATAGTCGGGTTGCCCCGAAAATTTCAAATTGCCTAAAATATAGCATTTTATATTTTATTGTTCAATGTGAATCGACGCTTATGGGAAATAAAGGTTAACTATAACTAACCATAAATTGCAGACAGGCTCATTTTTCTACAATTGAAACAATCAACCTTTGCCTGTATACTTTGCGCATGGGTGAGGAAAAAAAGACAAAAAAATCGCTTCTGGAAACGGCATCCGAAATGGCCGCAAAAAAAGAGGCGGCCTTGAAAAAAACTTCCAAGACGGCGGAAAATAAAACCGCGGAAAAAGAACAAAAGACAGAGACTTCGGAAAAGGCTTCTTCCGTCGCCGCAAAAAAAGACGCCGGAACAAAAAAGACCGATGTAAAAGTCGACTCAAAAGCCGTCGATACAAAATCCGCCAATGTAAAGGCCGCAGTTTCAAAAAAAGTCGACGCAAAGACTGCCGTAAAGACCGATGTAAAGGCTGCCGTTTCAAAAACCGCAGATTCAAAATCCGAAGGTTCAAAAAAATCCTCAAAGCAGGAAAAAAGCGCCGCCGTGTACGACGAGGACTCCATACAGCACCTTGAGGGGCTTGAACACATAAGGCTAAGGCCTGGAATGTACATCGGCTCGCTTGGAGACGGCTCAAACGAAAACGACGGAATATACATACTGTTAAAAGAAGGAATCGACAACGCCGTGGACGAGTTCTCGCAGGGCTTCGGCGACAGGGTTGACGTAGAGATAAACGACGGACGCGTCAAGATACGCGACTACGGACGGGGAATTCCACTTGGAAAACTTGAAGACTGCGTTTCAAACGTCAACACGGGAGCAAAATACAACAACTCAGTGTTCAAACAGGCGATAGGAATGAACGGAGTTGGAATCAAGGCGACGAACGCGCTCTCCTCGTATTTCAGGGCGGCTTCCATACGCGACGGAAAAATGGCTGTGGTGGAATACCAGCGCGGAAACAAGATAAAAGGCTCAACAGGAAGCGCAAAGCCGGGCGTAAAAAACGGCACATATCTTGAGTTCGTTCCAGACACTGAACTTTTTGGAAAATACCAGTTCAACATGGAGATGGTCGAAAAACGCCTCTGGAACTACGCATATCTAAATCCAGGACTGAACATACACTGCAACGAAAAGGACTACATAAGCGAAAACGGACTTCCGGACCTTCTCAAAAAGGAACTGGGCGAAAAGGAAAAGACCGTCTACGAAACCTTCTCCTACAAGGGAAAAAACCTTGAATTTGTAATGACGCACACCGCAAGCCTTGACAGAGTGGTCTACTCGTTTGTAAACGGACAGAGCACCGAGGACGGAGGAACACACGTTACAGCCTTCCTTGACGGACTTACAAAGGGAATAAACGACTTTTACAAAAAGACCTACGAGGAACGCGACATAACGGGCGGACTTCTGGTCGCCCTTAAAATCGGAATAGACAACCCGATGTTCACAAGCCAGACCAAGAACAAACTTGGAAACGTGGAAATACGCTCGCCAATAATAAAGGAAGTGCAGGCGGCGATAGACGACTGGCTCAGGCGAAACCCCGAAACGGCATCCGCGCTGGAAGAAAAGGTGATACGAAACCAGAAGGCTCGGAACGAGATAAACTCCGTCACCGAAAAAACAATACGCGAGGCTGAAAAATCCGTTTCGCTGAAAATACACAAACTCAAGGACTGCCGATACCACCTCCAGGACGGAAAGAAGGGCGAAAATTCAATGATTTTCATAACCGAGGGAGATTCCGCGACAGGTTCAATGGTTGGATGCAGGAACGTGGAAACGCAGGCCATTTTCAGCCTCCGTGGAAAACCTGAAAATATGTACGGAAGAAAAAAGACCGCCCTGTTTGAAAACGAGGAACTCAAAAACCTTACGCTTAGCCTTGGCGTTCAGAAGGAAATCGAAGGGCTCAGGTACGACAAAATCATAATCGCAACCGACGCCGACAACGACGGCTTCCACATACGGAACCTCGTAATGACATATCTTCTGCTTTACTTCGAGGAACTCGTCCTTACAGGACACGTGTACATACTTGAAACGCCACTTTTCAGGGTGCGCAACAAGACAAGGACAATCTACTGCTATTCAGAGGCCAGCCGCGACAAGGCGTTAAAAGAAATAGGACGCGGCGCGGAAATCACAAGGTTCAAGGGACTTGGAGAGATAAGCCCGCACGAATTCGGACAGTTCATACGCCCACGAAAAGATGGCGAAAGCGAGGACGTTGGTATACACCTCACCCCAGTTTCAATACAGACCCTGCAGAACGTTCCAAAGGTGCTTGAATTCTACATGGGAAAAAACACGCCGGAGCGAAGGGAGTTCATAGTCCACCACCTTGCAGAAGAAATAGACGCGTAGTGTGTATATGGGGGGGGAAGCCTCCGTCTTTCCCCTTCAATTTCCATCAATTTGTAGCAATTTTAATCTTCTTTTTTCTAATATTTTACAAAATTCTGTAGTAAAATCAATTATAGATAATTTGTTTTATTCCCTTTCTATTCCCTTTTGTGCTGCTTCCATATCGCTCATCATATCAAGGATAATCTGCTGTTTGTTCGGCGGCAACATCTGCCACCTTGTACCAACAGAAGCACCTTCCGGCGTGAGTGTTTGCGCTCTCAATAAATCTACTAGGGAGTTTACAACGGCTTGTTGAGCCAGCGACAGTTCCTGCAATCTTCCGGGTAATTTTTCGTTTCCGGGCTTCAATCCGACATTTTCACCCAATACAAGATAGTCCACAGGAACATCAAGAATCTTTGCAATTTTAACGGCTACATCGGCGCGTGGTATTCTGTCGTTGTCTTTCCATGACGACATACCTGTACGAGATATACCAACGGCATCGGCAATGTCAGCCTTATTCTTGCCTTTTTCGGCTATAAGGCGTTCAAATCTATCGTTGAAGTTTTCCATTCTGCTAATATTATCGTCAATTTTACGCAAATATTCAATATTTCGACCAAAATTAAGTATAAAACAGTAAATTATAGTCCTTTTATTCTG